>DATKYV010000147.1:0-13499 GCA_035528275.1 Terriglobia bacterium
CGTTTGCTTGACTTCGCCGGGGGGTTTCGGTAGTTTGGCCCGGCGAGCGACAAAGGCCATTCTTCGATATGCAAAAGAGCCTCCGACGATGGATATGGTTGGGCGCGAGCGTCGTCGTCCTCGGATTGGTCGTCTACTACCTGTCAAGCAGCCCCGAGTGGCGCGAGTTCCGTTGGGACCGGTTATGGACGTCGATTATCCATGCCCGCCTGGGATTCCTGCTGGCGGCGGTGGCCGCAACGCTTTCCAGCTATCTGCTGCGCGCCTACCGCTGGCAATTCTTTCTCGACCCCATCAAGAAAGCGTCGCTGTGGGTATTGTTCGTGGGTCAGATTCTGGGATTCAGTTCCATCTATCTGATTGGCCGGCCGGGCGAATTCGTCCGGCCCGCCTACATCGCCCGCAAGGAGAATGTCCCCTTCACCTCCATGGCGGCGGTGTGGCTGCTGGAGCGGATCTACGACGCGGTTTTTCTGGTTATCCTGTTTGCCGCGGCGCTCTACCTCGCGCCGCTCGCCCCAGCGGAAGGTCAGGCGGACGTCAACCTCAAGAGGATGCACGAAGCCGGACGCCTGATGTTTCTGGTGACGCCGCTGATGTGCGCGGCGCTAGTGTTCTTCCGGCTGCGCGCCGAGAAGACCACTGTGTGGCTATCGCATGTCTTCCGATTCCTTCCCGGCCGCGGTCGCCATCACCTGGAGCACTTTCTGCGCTCCTTCGCCGACGGGCTGAAGGTGATCCAGAACGCGAAGGATTTTGTGGCCAGTGTGGTGGTGAGCGTGGCGCTCTGGCTGGTCAATGGCAGCGTCTTCTGGCTGACCTTCCAGAGCCTGGGCGGGGGCTTGGAGCGGCTGTCGTGGCTCTCGGCAGCGCTGGCCATGTTCTTCTCGGTCATGGGACTGGCGGTGCAACTCCCTGGGGTAGGCGGTGGTTATCAGCTCGGCGCGATCATCGCTTTGACGAAAATCTTCAGCGTGGGCGTGGAAGCGGCCACGGGTGCCGCCATCCTGATCTGGGTGCTGATTTCCGGTCCGTGTCTGGCAATCGGCGCGGTGTTGCTGGTGCACGAAGGATTGAGCTTCGGGAAACTGGAAGCGATGGCGGAAGAAGAACACGCCGCAGCCGCGGATAAACTCTGAATTGCCGGTTTGCGTCAGGTGATAGACTGGTTCGTGAAGCCCCAGGGTGCATGAAATGCGCCCAAACAACGAGACAGGCGGCGGATTATGAAGTGTCCCTTCTGCGGGCATCTGGAAGACAAGGTGGTGGACTCTCGTGAGGCGAAGATTGGCGACACGATTCGCCGCCGCCGCGAGTGCGTGAAGTGCGAGCGCCGCTTTACCACCTACGAGCGTATCGACGAAATCCCTTACATGCTGGTGAAAAAGGACGGACGCCGCGAGAAGTTTGACCGGCAGAAAATCCTGGCGGGCCTCCTCAAGGCCTGCGAGAAGCGGCCGGTTCCCATGAGCATACTTGAGCAAATCGTCAACGAAACGGAGGCTTTTGTCGCCGAGTCGCCGGACCGCGAGCGCAAGAGCTCGGAGGTCGGCCAACTGGTCATGAACCGCCTCCGGAAGCTCGACAAAGTGGCGTACGTGCGGTTCGCCTCCGTCTATCTCGACTTCAAGGACGTCCGCGAGTTCATGGGTGAATTGAAAGACCTCCTGAAGGCGAAGGGGAAGTGAGAGAGGGAAGGATGCGGCCGCCAAGCCGGAGGTAGCAGGTTGCTGAAAGACTGTAGAGGCGGCTTTACGCCGCCAAACTTCGTGTCGGCAATGATTGGACTTATGGCGGGATGAACCCGCCGCTACAAAGCGGGGACACCTTTTTCGGCAACCTGCTAGGTCCGGTCCCAAACGAAGGCGCCGAAAGTCCTGAAGGTCTCGAACCCCATCCGCTCGTAAAGCCGCACGGCGCCCGAGTTCCTGTCGGTTACGGTGAGGGTGACTTCCTTGTAGCCGTGCTTCGCCAGACGGTGGAACGACGATTCCATCATCGCCGTCCCCAGGCCCAACCCCTGAAATTCCGGAGCCACAGCAATCTGAGGGATGTGGGCGGTCCGTGGGCGCACGGCCGTCATCGCCAGGATGGCGGCGATCTTCTGTGTGGGGCGATGGATGGCCACCAGGGAGGCACCCGGCAGGTTCTCACCGCAACCCCAGTGGCGCACGATGTTCTCGACCAGCCGGGTCGAGCCTTCCAAGGACTTGTAGTGATCGTTGATCTTCGCGTCCACGTGGTTCCGATACACTTCGAACAGGAGCGGGGCGGCCTGGTGGTCGTGCTGGCGCTCCCACGGAACGATCTCCACGTCTTCTAAGATCTCCCGCTTCTCCGGACCCGATTCTCTCGGGTCTGGCGGGTGGGCGGTTAGAGGGACCGTCATGAATCTCCGCAGAAAGGCGCTGAACCCTTGCGAACGGAATAGCGCCCCCAGTTCATCCAGGTCAAAGTGGGGAAGCTGAGTCTCCACGCGCGCCAGACCCGGCGTGGCCAGGAGCGTTTCGAGGACGTGTTCGAGCAGCGTTTGCGCGCCGTCCAGGCGAGATCCATCCGGCTGCACGTAGAGGTTTCCGATCAGACCCTTGGCGTCTTCATAAAAGAAGAAACTGTATCCGGTGATTTGTCCGGCGGTGAGCAACGCGTATCCGGAAAGGCGTTTTTCCTCCACGCCGGAGGAAATCAAGCGCGCCGCGGAGGCGTAATTCCAGCGGAGTTTGGTCTCCCACTCGCGTGATTCGGTATCGAGCAGCGGCTTGAGTTCGCGCGCGCCGAAGCGTCGCAGGTCGATGATTTCGGATGCCAAGACTTCGTCCTCTCCCGGCCACGGCAAGGTGATGGTTCGGATGGTTCGAAGAGACGGGGATTCTGCACGCCGGTCCTGGTTCTGTGCCGCGGGAAGCCGGACGCAGGGAGAGTATAGCGCAGAATTTCGTGGTTCCGCCGGTTTGGGCGTCCCAGGGGAGGGCTCGAGGGCCGCGAAAGTTTTTGTCGACCGCGATTGCTGTTGTGGTAGCATTTTCCGTTTGCGAGTTCGCACGCCCTGAATTCCCCGGAAGTCGGGGTTCTTTACAGGAACTGGTATGGCGCGCAGGCGATCAATTGCGGTCGCAACCCCATCACGATTCTCACCGGTGCTCTTTCTCAGGCTCCTCAAGGCGCTTGCGGTTCTGGCTCTGGTCTTGTTCATTGTGCTGGCGGGCGTGGGCGGATTCTTGACCTACCGCGTCGTCACCACAAAAAACCTGGTCGAGAATGTGACGCCGGAGTCTGCCTTCCAATCCAATTACGAAAATTTGAATTTCAACGACCTGAAAGGTGGCGAGCATGAGGGTTGGTTGCTCGTCGGGCTGAAGGGCGCTCCGGTCATCGTTCTCTGCCCCGGATACGATTCCAACCGGTCGGACTTGCTCTCCCTCGGCACGTTCCTGCGGCAGAATTACTTCAATGTGTATCTTTTCAATTTTGAAGGGCGAAAAGCCAAGCGCAGCTTTTCGGACCTTGGACCGGGGGAGACTGATGTCCTCCTGGCGGCCATCGGCAAGATCACGGCGCACGATGGGATCAACCCGAATCGCGTGGGCGTGTATGGGGTCACGACGGGTGGATTCGCGGCCCTGGCGGCCGCCGAGCAGAGTCCCTTGGTGAAAGCTCTGGTCGTCGACAACGTTTATGAACACCCAAGGCAGGCGTTCCAGGCTCAAGTTACCCAAATCCTCGGCAGGCCGAGCTACCTATTCCGTGTATTATCCGATGCTGAATTTCGCATCTTGACGTATCGCAGCAAGGTGCCCCCGGTCCGCCAGAATCTTGTCAAGCTGCAGGATATGCCCAAGCTCTTCATCGCGGGGGGCGATACGCCGGCCCTCGCCGAGGCCATCCGGTCGCTCTATGATCTTGCGCCCGAGCCCAAACGCATGCTCGTGCTGGAGTATTCGCAATCGGCCCTGGCGTCCGGCGCCGACATGAAAGAATACGAGAACCAGGTCCTCAACTTCTTCCTTCAGAATCTGCCGCTGCGCGGGGACTGACCGATTGGTCCTCTGGTCCGTTCATGGGACGCAGAGCGGAGACTCTCGACCTTCAAGAATCCTGAGCAGGGATGAGTGGGACAATTGATGGTTAACAGTTCGGAGCCGTCCGCGCCCGGCCTGGAGGGGGCACGGCCTTCCACCCGCGCTTCTTTCCGCCATCGCCTCGAGTATTTTGCCGCCGTCAGCGTGCTGAACTTCCTGGGATGGCTTCCTCACCGCTGGGCGCGCCGGGCGTGCGGCGCTCTGGCCATGGTGGCCTACGCGCTCTGGCCGCGCCTGCGCCGCGTCGGCCTCTTCAATCTTCGTCTGGCTTTCCCCGAGTGGAAGGACGAGGAGCGGCGCCGGGTGCTGGTCGGCCTGTTCCGTAACTTCGGCCGCATGCTGGCGGACTTCGCGCATTTTCCCAAGTGGAACCGGGAAAACATCGAGCAGCTCATCATCTACGACGGGTTTGAGAATTTCGAGCGCGCCCGCAGCCAGGGAAAGGGTGTGCTCTTTCTCACCGGCCATTTCGGAAACTGGGAGCTCGGCTCGTTCGCTCACGGGGTGTACGGTTACCCGTGCCATTTCGTCGTCCGCGAGCTGGACAACCCTCTCCTGGATTCCCTGATCAACGGCTACCGATGCCTCAGTGGGGGTAAGGGCATCGAAAAGAGGGATTCCGCGCGCGAAGTGTTGCGAGCCCTCAAGCAGGGCGAAGCAGTGGGCATCCTGATCGACCAGAATACGGCGGCGGCGGAAGGCGCGTTCGTGGACTTCCTCGGGCGCCCCGCCTGCACAAACACCGGACCGGCGCGCATCGCGCGCAAGACGGGCGTGCCCATCGTGCTGGGATTGGTCATCTGGGATACGAAGCTCGGAAAGTATCGGCTGCGCTTTGATGCGATAGAATGGATCAAGCGCCAAGATCCGGACGAGGAAGTTTTCGTCAACACGGCGAATTTCACGCGGCGGATCGAGGAGTACATCCGCCGTTATCCCGACCAGTGGCTCTGGGTGCATCGGCGCTGGAAGACCCGTCCTCCGGGCGAGCCGCTGGTTTATCCCTTCTAGTCCCGTGATCCAAGGGCGAGCGCGCCGCCGCTCCCCATGGAATAATGTGCATGCAGCGCCGGGCAAGAGGAGGACGAACATGACAGTCTCGGAAATCGCGCGATTGCTGGGCACGGAAGTCCAGGGCGACGCGAGCCGCGAAATTCGCGGCGTGGCGGCGCTGGAAAGCGCCGGCCCCCACGACCTGACCTTCGCGGAGGGCGAGCGTGGAATGGCCCGCGCCGCCAATTCGCGGGCGGGATGCATTCTCGTCCCGCCTGGAGTGAATCTGGAAGGGCAGACGACGCTGGCCGTGGCCAATCCCAAGCTGGCCTTTGTTCGCGCTGCTGGGGCCTTGCGGCCCGCTCCTCCAGTACTTCCGGGAATCCACCCCACGGCCGTCATCGCCTCGGACGCTCGGCTTGCCCCCGACGTGAGCGTGGGTCCTTACGTCGTCGTCGAAAGCGACGTCACCGTGGGACCCGGAACGTCTCTCGGCGCCGGCGTTTTTCTGGGAAGGGGAGTGCAGGTGGGAGCGGGGTGTACTCTACACCCGCGCGTCACGGTGTACCCGGGCGCGAAGATTGGAGACCGGGTCGTCCTCCACGCGGGAGTCGTCATCGGCGGCGACGGCTTCGGATACGTCTTTGCCGAAGGCCGGTACCACAAGTTTCCCCAGCTCGGGCAGGTCGTGATCGAGGATGATGTCGAAATCGGTTGCAATACGACGGTGGACCGGGGGTCGCTGGAGACCACGGTCATCGGCGAGGGAACCAAGATTGATAATCTCGTTCAGGTGGCCCACAACGTCCGCATCGGCCGCCACTGCGTGATTGCCGCGCAGACGGGCATTTCGGGAAGCGTCGAAATCGGCGAGTACGTGGTTTTGGGCGGACAGGTGGGTGTGGGCGATCACGTCCGCCTCGAAGACCGGGTCGTGGCCGGGGGCGGGGCCGGCATCCTCACCGGGAAGATCATCCGCAAGGGAACCACGGTGTGGGGCACCCCGGCGCGCCCTCTGGCGGAGTTCAAGAAAATGTACGCGCACATGTCCAATCTCCCGGCCCTGGCTCGCAAGGTGAAGGAACTCTCGCGCCGGTTGCCCGAAGACGATTCCTGATTTCAGCGCGGGGGTGAGTTCCCCCAGGCGTCACGGCTTGCGGTCCGGGAACCCCAGCCTTTTCGCGCCTGCTCGCCCCGGATGGTTGACCAGGGCAACCTTCTTCTCTCAGTTTTGGTCTTACTTAATTGGCCATGGTGTTAAGTCCAAGCCCTTTACGCTCATCGCGAAGGGGCAGGGATTTGAAGAGCCCTCCAAGCCGGTCGCCCGCCCCGAACGGATGAAAGGCCGACAGAAGAAACTCGATTGGGACTCACGGGTCTCATCTTGGGGTGGAGTGAAGCTTGCTTTCGCCGCGTTCCCAGGGGCTTCTTTCCGGGAGGTCGGCATCTCCAGGTTATTGAGTGAGGAATCTCAGCAGTGTTCACTTCAAGGTGGTCGTCACCACCGGCTTGGGATGATCTTGCGTCACTGGTCCTCCAATCTCGATTTCAATTCAGGAGTCGTGCGATGAAAACTTTCGCCATCCTCGCCTGTCTTCTCTTTTTGATTCCGGGGAGGCTTTCCGCGCAAGCCGCGGACGATACCCAGGAGCGGTTGAAGGCTCTGGAAGCGCGCATTCAGGCGCTGGAGGCTGAAGTCCAGGCTCTCAAGGCGACCCAGGCGACGCCCGCCGCCCCTCCCGCGCAAGCTCCTGCGGCGGAGTCCACCCCGAGCCAGCCGATGATGGCGCAGGCTCCTGCCGGAACCGCGGGGGCTGATTCCCAATCGCTGCCGTACTATGGATCGCGCGACACGGCGGCGAAGGTTCTCAATCCCGACATCAGCCTCATCGGCGATTTCCTGGCTTCGGCGGGGCACAACGAAATTCAGCCTGTTCCGGGGCTGGAGATGCACGAAGCCGAACTTGGCCTGCAAGCGATCGTTGATCCCTACGCGCGTGCCGACGTCTTTCTCTCCTTCGGACAGGAGGGTGTGGGACTCGAGGAAGGCTACCTGACCTTTACCTCGCTCCCCGGCGGCTTTGTGACGAAGGTGGGGAAGATGCGTTCGAGTTTTGGGGTCGTAAATACCCTTCACAATCACGTGCTGCCGTGGACTGACCGGCCGATGGTCACGGAGAACCTGGTGGGCGGTGAGGATGGCATCAGCGACGCGGGGGTCTCCGTCAGCAGGATCTTGCCCGCTCCCGGGAACGTCTTCCTGGAAGGGACTGCGGAGGTTTTCCGCGGCGAGTCCGAAGGGATCTTCGCCGCAAGCCGCAACCGCGACGTCAGCTTCGTGGGGCGGTTGCGAGGCTACGGAGACCTCAGCGACTCCACGAATCTCGATATGGGTGTATCCTATGCGCGCGGCCACAATGAGCTGGGCAGCGCGTTCATCACCCAACTGTACGGGGTGGATGCCACGCTTCGCTGGAAGCCGCTGCGCCGGGCGATTTATCATTCTTTGCTGGCCCGCACGGAACTGTTTTGGAGCCACCGCGACCTGCTGACGAACACCCAGCGGGCTTTCGGCTTCTACACTTCGGCCGACTATCGGCTCAACCGGCGATGGACCGTGGGTGGGCGCTACGACCGTTCGGACCGCGCCCAGGAGGCGGAGATGACCGACAGCGGCTATTCCGCGCTGCTCACCTACTGGCCGAGCGAGTTCAGCCAGCTCCGCACCCAGTATCGGTACACGCGCTATGCCGAAGGTGTGCAAGGCAACGAAGTACGGTTTCAACTACTCTTCTCTTTAGGGGCCCACGGCGCCCATCCCTTCTAGTGCCGTTCCAACTTTTTCGGCCTAGTTCGGTGAGGTGGGAGTTCAATCCGCCGGCTGGCGGACAGAGACCTTGGGCACGCTAGTCTTGGCGCGACAAGTTGGAACGTCACTAGGAGCATTGATGAACCGGTCACAGAATCGTTTTCGTTTCGCCGCCGCGATGCCAGCCTTCTTCCTTGGATTGCTGATGATCTTTCCCGCGCCGGCGCGCGCCGCCTCGAAGATTCGTGTGGTCACCTCCACCACAGACCTGGCGGCACTGACGGAGGAGGTGGGCGGCGACCGCGTGGAGGTGAAATCCATCGCCCGCGGTTATCAAGACCCCCATTTTGTGGAGGCCAAACCGAGTTTCCTGCTCAAGCTGCGCCGGGCCGACCTGCTCGTCGTCGTCGGCCTGCAACTGGAGATCAGCTGGCTGCCGCCCCTCATCGCCCGGTGCGGCAACTCCAAGGTTCAGGTGGGTGCCCCCGGCTACCTTGACGCTTCCCAATTCGCGGAAATACTGGAGATTCCCACAACTCAGGTGACGCGCGCCATGGGTGACGTTCATCCTTTCGGAAACCCGCACTACTGGCTCGACCCGCCAAACGGCCGGCGCATCGCCCAGGGCATCCTGACCAAGCTGAAGCAGATGGCGCCCCAGGACGGCGCCTATTTCGACCAGCGCTACCAGTCCTTCGATCAGCGCCTGACGCAGCAGGAGAAGCTTTGGGACGAACGGATGAAGCCTTTCCGTGGGGAAAAAGTCGTCACTTACCACCGCTCCTGGCCGAATTTCGCCAAGCGTTTTGGGTTGCAGGTGGTCGACTACGTTGAGCCTCGGCCGGGTATCCCACCCAGTCCCAGACACACCATCGAGCTGATCCAAACCATGAGGCGTGAGGGCATCAAAGTGATTCTGGTGGAGCCTTATTTCGATTTGAAAACCCCCAACGCCGTGGCGCGAGAAACCGGCGCGAAGGTCGTGGTGATGCTCCCCTCGGTGGGCGGTGAGAAAGAAGTTACCGACTATTTCAAGCTTTTCGATTACGATATAGATTTGTTGACCCGAGCCTTTCAATCCAATCCCTAGAAGTCCGTGGAGGCTGCGTGGAAGTTCTCCCCTTTCTTTTTGCGCCCTTTGTTGCCAGCCTGATCTTGACGGGCATCCACGCCTACCTGGGCGTGCACGTGGTCGAGCGCGGCGTCATCTTCGTGGATCTTGCACTGGCGCAGATTGCCGCCCTGGGTGCTACGGTCGCCATCCTGGCCGGGATGGACCCGCACGGTGGCAGCTCATACTGGATTAGTCTGGGTTTCACCTTCCTCGGCGCCGCCATGTTCTCCCTGTTCCGTGTTCGCAAGCTCCACATCCCGCAGGAGGCATTCATCGGCATCGCCTATGTGGTGGCTTCCGCGGCGGCCATACTCGCCATGAGCAAGGCGACGGGCGAGACCGAACACCTGAAGGACATGCTGGTGGGCAACATCCTTGCCGTGTCCTGGAACGAAGTTGGCCGCACCGCCTTGCTTTACGGCGCGATCGGACTTTTTCATTACATCTTCCGGAAAAACTTCCTTCTGATTTCCATTAATCCCCAGGAGGCCGAAGCCCGGGGTATTTCCATCCGCCTTTGGGACTTTCTCTTCTACGCTTCGTTCGGGTTTGTCGTCACTTCATCGGTGGCCATTGCGGGCGTGCTGCTGGTCTTCTGCTACCTGATCGTGCCCTCGGTGGGAGCCATGCTCTTTGCGGAAAAGATCGGACGCCGGTTGGCCATCGGATGGACCATGGGGACTCTGGTTTCGGCGCTGGGAGTGTATCTCTCCGTGTTTCTCGATCTACCCACGGGCGCGACCATTGTTTGCACGTTCGGCCTTGTTTTGGCGGCCATGTTCGTTGTTCACCTATTGCTTTATCACTGGAACCACCTGCGCGGTGAGGAGAAGGGGCACGAAGGGGTGGCGGTGAGCGCGGAGGACCGTGGCAGGTGAGCGGCCAACGGAGGTTCGGGCGCGCCGCTTCGTTCGAGGATTGATTTCACCTGCTGGGGTTGGTTACAATTCGATTTAGGGCGAAAACCGAGCATTCTTCCGGAGGCAGGGAAAGGAGCCAGTCAAGTTGATGGGGAATTGGAAGAAGATTCAATGGTTTCTGGCGGGGGTCCTGGTCTTTGCGGGCGGCTTCCTGGTGGTGACGCGCCAGCTCCAGCCCGCGCCCGCCAAAAGCGACACCGCCATTCGGCAGAAGATCGCCGGCTACGTGCGGGCCAAGTTCGGTTTGATGGACACGGTGAAACTGACCGTGGATCCCCTCGAGGATTCCGGCCATGGGGGCTTCTACAAAAGCGCCGTCACCAGCGAGGACGGCAAGCAGACGAAGACCCACAACATCATCCTCAGCGGCGACGAGCGGTACATGGTTCTCGGCGAGTTCTTTCCTCTGGGAAGCGACCCGAAGAACGAGATTGCCAGCCGCGTGCGTGAGACTTTCAAGATTCCCCCCGCCACTATTGTCAGCGTCAGCGACTTCCGCCGGGGTCCGATCCCCAATCTCCTGGCGATAACCATCACCGCCCAAAATGGCAATCAGAAGCAGGTCCAGGATTTCTTTGTGACCTCGGACAAGTCCGTCCTGCTGCTCGGCAGCCTTTTCAACCTGACCAGCGACCCTCGGCTCGAGGTTCTGCGAACCCTCACCACCGACAATCAGCCGAGCGTCGGACCTGCCAACGCCCCCGTGACCCTCGTGGAGTTCTCCGACCTCCAATGCGCCAGCTGTTCCCACATGCACAAATTCATCGAGGATGAGTTGCTGCCCAAGTACGGCAACAAGGTGCGAATCGTCTTCAAAGAATTTCCTCTGGCCACCATCCACGATTGGTCGCTGACCGGTTCTATTGCCTGCCAGTGCGTTTACCAGATCAAGCCTTCGGCGTATATGACCTACCGCAGCCTGATTTTCAGGAACCAGGCCAGCTTCAACGCCACGAACGCCCGGAGCCTGCTCATTGATTACGGCGAACAGGCGGGCATCGACCGCCTGCAACTTGCGGCCTGCATCGATTCCAAGGCCTCGCTGCCCCGCATCCAGCAGAGTCTCCGCGAAGGCCAAGCCGTGGGCGTGCAGAGCACTCCGACCACGTTTGTCAACGGCAGGATGGTGGTCGGCCTGCCTTCGCCGGATGCTGTCTTCAAAGTCATCAACGAGGCCCTCCGCGCCGCGCGGTAGCTCCGCCGGCGGCTACAGACCACAGATAATTGCCTTCACAGGGGAGGGCACCCGCCGGGGCGCGTCCTCCACTGGCTTTAGCCCTCCCGTGCTGCGGCAGCCCACCCCCAAAAAATGTTTCTCACTGTTCTCACCGTTCGCCATGGTCTCACCAACGGGTGGTAGCGTGGGAAATGGAAGAAACAGGAGTCAGGAGGCGGAAATCTGGATGGTGAATTGTGAATAGTGAATTGAGGAACCCAGAACCGAATCGTGACTGCGCAAGACGAAGGGATCGCGCCATGGCCGGGATTGCTGGAGAGGCACAAGAACCAGCACGCAAATGCGTGAAAACGCGAAAGCAAAGCCGCTATGTGTATGAAAACACAGGGGGAGTTCCGAAAAAACAAGGAATCTATTTGTTTTGCTTGGGCAAGGACCGATCCCGGCGGAGCCTCCAGTCCTGGCGGTGACCTGCCGCTCACGCGGCGTTAGAGGACCGGCCAGGGGCCGGGGTATCGCGCCCATCCGCGGGGGCGGTTGAATTCCAGATGGCCAGCGCAGTCGTTTCAATTTCTAGGAAGAAGAAGACTTCAGTTGCGCAATCCTCGGCAAACGCGGCAGAAAGAACAGGAGGGCGAGAAAGTAGACCAGGCAAATCGCTCCTCCCAGAGCCAGCACGGCTCGAATGCCCCAAACTTCCGCCACCGTTCCCCCCACCAAGTTGCCCAAGGGCGCCATTCCCAAAACCGCCATCGTGTACATACTCATGATGCGCCCGCGAAGTTCTGGGGGGCTAAGCCATTGCAGACTACTGTTAGTGAGTGCCAAGGTACCCAGCATCGTGGCCCCGAGGACGACCAGAACCAGGAAAGCCCATCGAAACGAGTCTGCCCGGGACAACATGATGAGGGCGACGGAGAAGATGGCCGCGCACCTCAGGATATATTTTCCTCTGAGCTGAATCTTGGCTTGCGCCGCCAGCGTCAGGGCGGAAAGCACGGCTCCCAAGCCCGCGCCGCCCATCAGGTAGCCAAGCCCCGTTGCGTCCGCGCCCAGAGCGTCTCGGGCGTAGACTGGCATCAAAACGACGAAAGGCAGGCCCAGAAAGCTGAGCATGGCGGGGATGGAAAGCAGCATGATGATTTCACGGCGCCGCCTGACGAAGGCGAGGCCATCCATCATCGCCCGCCACACCGTGGGCCCGTTCTCGAGGTGCCGAGCCGGGATTTTGATCGCCAGCAGGGCGATGATGAGTGCCAAGAAGCTGACGGAGTTCAAGTAGAAACAACCCGCCGCCCCCACCGCCCCCAGGGCCAGCCCGGCCAAGGTAGGCCCAATCGCCCGCGAGATGTTGAATTGCACCGAATTCAGGGCCACCGCGTTGATGAGGTCTTCGCGCTCCACCAAATCGGGAACCAGAGATTGATAGGCCGGGTTATTGAGCGCCGAGGCCAAGCCGGTGAGGGAGCTGATGGCCAGGATTTCCGCGATGGTAATGAGTCGAACGGAGGTCAGGACAGCGAGGGTCAGCGCCAGGACCATCATGCCGGTTTGCGTCGCCAGCATGAGCCTGCGCCGGTTCAGCCGGTCGGCAATGGCGCCTCCCGGAAGCGAGAAGACCAGCGACGGCGCCATTCCCAAAAAGCCGTTCAGTCCCAGAAGGAAAGGAGAGTTCGTCATCTCCAGGATCAGCCATCCGAGGGCCAGGGTCTGCATCCACGTGCCGGTATTTGAGAGAAGACTCCCCGACCAGAAAAACGCGAAGTCGCGATGGCGGAAGGAACGAAACATCGTCGCCAGGCGACGCGGTTCGGCCGCGGGCTCGGGGGTGGTCAATCCTGCGGCGTTGGTCTGCTCGAATGACATGCACGGCTCGCTCCGCATCCAGGCAAGCGGCCCTCCATTATAATCAATGTTTTCCCGAAGGGCTCGTCCGGCGTAACCCGGTGGTGGGCCACTTTGATGTAGAGGCGGCTTTAGGCCGCCAATTGGCGGGATTAACCCGCCGCTACAATTTTTAAACTGGCCCACCACCCGTAACCCGCTAGTGTCCTAATTCGAGGGACTTTTCTGTCGCCGTTTCTTGGCAGGGGCAATGAGAGGGGCGGTGAGTTTTTCATACAGGGCGAAGAGGTGCTCGACGCGTTGGCGGTCGTTTGGGAAGGGTTGGGGGCGGTAGCAGAGGTCAACGGCGCGGTCCAAGTCGGCGTGGGCTTTGACCAGCGCGGGCGGCTCGCCAGCGGATCGTACAGGTCGGCCAGCGTCGCGTCAGGAAATTTCTTGCGCGCATCCAGCACCGCTCGCGCAGCGGCTTCCACCGCAGCACGCTGTTTGGCGCTCGGCGCTTGGGGCCACGGGTAGTTGTTATAAACAATCTGGCTCGAGTACTGGTAATCCGACTTCATCC
>DATKYV010000148.1:0-22558 GCA_035528275.1 Terriglobia bacterium
TTCTCCGGGCCGCGCCATTTTCATCTGCTCGCGCGCCAGCTTCTCGATCGCCTTGGGATCGGTCTTCAGGCCCTTAATCTGCTGTTCGAGCCGCTGATTCTCCTGCTTGAGCTTCTCGATCTCCAATTGCAGAGTTTGGAACTCCTCCCGCTTGTGGCGCATCGCCAGATAGCCGTTCTCCCCGAAGACCTCGTGGACGATGAGGGTGAGGACGATGAGGGCGAGCGCCAGGAGTGCGGCGCGCCGAAGTCGGGCGTCTTCCATGCGGAAGAGCTTCATGGGCTGAAGACGAAAGCTTTGGCGGAGGCGACCAGGCGGTCGAGGTCCGCCTGCGACTGCGCCTCGCAGTAAACGCGCACCACCGGCTCGGTGCCCGAGGGGCGCATGAGCACCCAGGCCCCGTCCTCGGTGATGATCTTCAGGCCGTCGGTCCGGTCGATCTTGGCCACCTTGCGCGAATCGAACTTGTCGTAATCCCGCTTGAGCTTCTCCAGAACGCGCTTCTTGACCTCCGGCTCCAGCGAAAGGTTAATGCGTACCGTGAAGCAGGGGCCGACTTTCTTGAAAAGCGCTTCGAGCTGCTGCTTGACGGAGAGGCCGCGCCGCGCCACGGATTCCGCCACCAGAAGGCAGGCAAGGATGCCGTCCTTTTCCGGCAAGTGGTTGCGGATGCTCAGCCCCGCGCTCTCCTCGCCGCCCAGGACGATCTTATCTTCCTTGATGAGTTCGCCGATGTACTTGAAACCCACGGGAGTCTGGTAGACGGGAACGTTGTGGTATTTTGCGACCGCATCGAGCAGGTGTGTGGTGGCGACGCTGCGCCCGATGCCCCCGGGAATCTTGCGGACTTCAATCAGATAGTCGGCGAGCAATGCCAGGATGAAGTTCGGCTGGATCCAGGTGCCGTCGGCGTCGACGATGCCGAACCGGTCGGCGTCGCCGTCCGTGGAAAGGCCCACGCTGAATCTCTCTTTCTTCACCAGTTCGGAGAGCTCGGTGAGGTTCTTTTCGCTGGGCTCGGGGCCGACGCCGGAAAACATCACGTCGCGAAAGTCGTGAAGGGTCTCGACCGTCGCGCCTGCTTCCTTCAGAAGTGTGTCCAGGTAGCCGCGCGCCGTGCCGTAAAGGGGATCGTAGGCGATCTTCAGCTTTGCCTCGGCGATGGCCTTTAGATCCACCTTTTGGCGAATTGTATCCAGGTAGGCGGGCCGGGGATCGGTGGGGTGGCGGAGCGGGGCGGCGAACATCGGCCCTTTCTCGGAGAGTTCGCCCGCCAGGACCTTGGCCGCGCAGCTCTCGATTTCCTTTGTCACCTCGGGCAGCGCCGGGGCGCCGTCGGCCGAAGAGAATTTCAATCCGCTGTATTCGGCGGGGTTGTGGCTGGCGGTGATGTTGATGCCTCCGGCCAGCTTGCGGGTGATGATTTCGTAGGAGATGGCGGGCGTGGGGTCAGGCCGGGGGCAGAGCCAGGTTTCAATGCCGTGCGAGGAGAGGGTATCCGCCGCCGTTTCCGCAAACTTTTCGGCGAGAAACCTCGTGTCGTGGCCCACGATGACGTGAGGGCGCGAGGAGCGGCCCAGCAGGTGATGGGCGATTCCCGCCGCGGCCACTCGGACGTTGGCGAAGGTGAAGTCATCGGCGATGATCCCCCGCCATCCGGAAGTGCCGAATTTAATGGGGTTGTCTGACATCGCGGGCCTATTGTATCTTTGGCGCTCGTGCTTCGCAATCATCTCGCTATGGCGGTTCTGGCGTCATTTGACTGGGGGGACGGCGCATGGTCGGTAGTCTGGGCGCGATAGTGGGCTAGTTGCATGTTCCTGAGCTGGAGAGTGGAATGTCGGAGATGACTGATCCTGCGCCGGGAGACGCCGATGATACTCAAGGCCTCTTATGGGAGAACCACGCATGGTCGGAGTGGTATCCTTTGGACATTGCAATTGCGCCCCGTGAGGCAAAAGCACCAGACACCGTCGGCCTGTACCGGCTTCGTTGCAAGGAACGACGTGGACTCATTTACATTGGCGAAATCGGCGATTCACTAAGGAAACGATTTCGGCAACTCCGAAAAGCCACGCAGTACGTCGCACATGGCAAATCGCCAGGCCCGCCGCACATTGCTGGTGGCTGTGTGCACGAGCACGAGCGCGCTGGTTTTGTGGTTGAAGTATCCTGGGTGGAGAAGCCAAATCTCTGCCGCCGCGACAGGAAGGGCGTCGAATGCGAACTGATCGCGACCTATCGAAAGACGATGGGGACTAACCCTACCTGCCAGTTTGGCGGATCTTTTACGGAGGGGAATCTTGGATGAGTTCATACTGAATCCCTTGCAGGAACGCTGGGCATCAAAGCGCCGCCAAGGGGTGTCGGCATCGGTAGTGAAACGGATTCTAGTCGAGCAAAAAGGATTATGTGCTCTATCCAATGCTCCTATGGTGTTTGATGTGGGTGAGTGTACGCCACACAAGGGTGGTCGCGGATGCCATCCACTATGCCCAGCGGTAGACCACATTGACCCAGGCAACCGATCCGGAGGTATCCAGATCGTCTGTTATGCGCTAAACGACCTCAAGGGGCACTTACCGGTTGACTGTTTTGACGCTTTGCGTCGCTCTAAGCCCTGGAAACTGCTAATGCTTAGGTGGAAGCAGCAAGCAGAAAAAGAGCCAACGGACCGTCACGCATTTGCGCGACTGCTTCGCCCAAACGCTCAACCCAAGCCGCATTTGACAACAGCAATCTCGACCCCTCGACGCCCTACCCGACCAGTGCTGGAATCGGGCCATACCCAACCGCCGCGCCAGAGAATTTCCAAATGACACTAGTACCGCCCTTGCCTGAGGAGGAATCGTGACGGACAAAGTCGTAATCATGGTTACTGCCGCCAGCCGGCGGGAGTGTCGCAAGATCGCGCGGCACCTGGTGGAGGCAAAACTCGCCGCTTGCGTCAACATCACGCAGCCGGTGGAGTCCGTCTATCGCTGGGAAGGGAAGTTGGCCAACGACAATGAGTTTCTGATGCTCATCAAGAGCACGCGAGGCTTGTTTCCCCAGATCAAGGCTGCAATCTCCAAGATTCACAGCTATCATACGCCCGAAATCATCTGTCTCCCCATCATCGACGGCTCGCGGAATTATCTGCAGTGGCTCAGCGACTCGGTCAAGCAGTCAGGGTAGGGCCGGCGCGCCTGAGTTGCCAGGGAACTTCTAAGACTCGAAGGACGTAAGCACTCACAGGAGCGGCGACGGGTCGCCGTCCCTGACCGAGCGATGATACATCTGGAAAAGCTCCGCAAAGAGTTCGACGAGCTGGTGGCGGTGAACGATCTCGACGTGGTCATCCCGGAAGGGGAGATCTACGGGCTGATCGGGCCGAATGGCGCCGGCAAGACCACGACGATTCGCATGGCTTGCGGCTTGCTCCAGCCGACGGACGGCCGCGTATTCATCTCCGGAGTGGACGTTCACGAGGAGCCCGAACGCGCTCAACGGTTTATCGGCTACCTCTCGGACTTCTTCTCAGTCTATGACGATTTGAAGGTCTGGGAATACCTCGACTACTTCGCTCACGCTTACAAGATGCCGGAGTCGGAAATCCCGGCGCGCATCGACGAGGCCATCCAGCAAGTGGGCCTGGAGGTCAAGCGGGACGAGCTGATCAAGGGACTTTCCCGCGGCATGAAGCAGCGCTTGGGCATCGCCCGGGCGGTGATTCATCGCCCCAAGGTCCTGCTACTCGACGAGCCTGCCTCAGGACTTGACCCCAAGGCGCGGCGAAACGTGTTGCAGAAATCGCGGATTTGCGCGTCGGGAGGAGCCGCGATGCCACCCCAAAGAGGACATGGTGATATGAGCTTGAAATGTAAGGGCGGCTTGCGTACGATCGTTGGCGAAGGCAGAGTTGAAAACGGAAATTCCCAATTGAGGGGCATTGCAGCCCCTAACGCCAAGAGCTTGATCACGGTAGGTCTTACGCGCAAGAACGGCGGCCAGCTGAAGAATCAAACGGAATACTGCATTTGTGTCCCGGCCGAAACGACCCCATGGATTCAAGAAGCTCATATTCTCATTGGACATATTCTTGTCGAGATTGTCGAGCGATAGTTGTCTGTTGGACGGACCACGACCACATCGCGTGGTTCATCACGTTAACGACAACACTCCACCCATCGGGCACAGCTCCCTAGGCCGAACGGACGGAGCGGCAAGGTTTGACTGCGCCAAGTAAGAGTGAGACCGAGGTTGCGGATTGGGCCTCATGATCGAATGTCTACATCCCAGCATATCGGCCGCGCGTGCACGCGCCGTGTTGTTTGATTTCGACGGCACCCTATCGCTGATCCGCACGGGCTGGGTGGATGTAATGGTGGCCATGATGGTGGAGATCCTCGGCGAACTCAAGACCGGGGAAAGAGAAGAGGAGCTGCGGGCCCTCGTCGAGGACTATGTTGCGTGCCTCACCGGGGAACAGACTATCTACCAGTTCATCGAGCTCGCCCGCCAGATTGAGCTCCGCCACGGCAAGGCGCTGGATCCAGTCATCTACAAGAGGAATTATCACCACCGGCTCATGCAGAAAATCCAGTGGCGGCGCGACGAGCTGCGTCAGGGAAATGTCTCGCCCGAGAAGTATTTGGTGCCCGGCGTCCGTGCACTGCTGGAAGCCCTGCGAGCACGTGGGCTTACCCTGTACTGCGCGAGCGGGACGGACCACGCCTACACCGAGGAAGAGGCCCGGCTCCTGGATATCGCCCGCTATTTTGACGGCGGCGTGTACGGTGCGCTTGACGACTACCGAAGTTTTTCCAAAGAGATTCTCATCCAGCGTATTCTTACCTCGACCGGGTGCCGCGGGGACGAACTGCTGGGGTTCGGCGACGGCTACGTCGAGATCAAGAACGTCAAGGAAGCCGGCGGGGTGGCCGTGGGTGTCGCCACGGACGAGCCAGAATGCCGGAAGGTAAACGAGTGGAAGCGGAAGCGGCTGCTGGGCGTGGGTGCGGACTTCATCATTCCGAATTTCCTTGACCACCGGCAACTGCTCCAGATTCTATTTCCGGAGTGAGTCCCAAGCATGAACTCCAAATATGAAACCTTTGATCGCTCCCGCCTCCTGATCAAACCGCTGAGCGACCGTGTCCACGACATGCATGGCGAAGACATCTTGAGACTCGAAGACGAGACGCCCGCCTTTTCTTATCCTCAGCTTCCGGCATTGGCCCAGCGGATCGTCGCCGCGAAACGCGGCGGAGCAGCGTGCATTCTCATGATGGGCGCGCACGTGATCAAGGCCGGGCTGAACCGCCACCTCATCGACTTGCTGGAGCGTGGCTTCCTGACGCACGTCGCGATGAACGGCGCCGGCGCCATCCACGACTACGAACTGGCGCGCCTCGGCGCCACGACAGAGAGTGTCGCACGCTACATCCGCGAGGGCCAGTTTGGGCTCTGGCGAGAGACGGGCGAGTTGAACGAGTACATCCGCGAGGCGGCAGAACTCGGGCTCGGGCTGGGCGAGAATCTCGGCCGACGCATCGCGGGCAGCGATTTTCCCCACAAGGACCTGAGCATCTTCGCGGCAGCGTACCGGCTCTCGGTGCCCGTCACGGTTCATGTGGGCATCGGGTACGACATCACGCACGAGCATCCGAACTGCGACGGGGCGGCGCTCGGCGCGGCCAGCTACCGGGACTTCCTGATCTTTGTGCGCAGCGTGGAAAATCTCGAGGGTGGGGTCATGCTCAGCTTCGGCTCGGCCATCATGGGGCCGGAAGTCTATTTGAAGGCCTTGGCCATGGCCCGCAATGTGGCTCACCAGCAAGGGCGCTCCATCCGGGATTTCACGACGGCAGTTTTCGATCTGGTGCCCATTCGAGGCGACATCCATCATGAACTGCCCAAGACCGATCCCGGCTACTATTTCCGCCCGCACAAGACGATTCTGGTCCGCACGGTTGCGGATGGCGGGACGAGCTTCTACTTCTGCGGGGACCATCGGGCTACGGTCCCGGCATTGCGCCGCGCCCTACTGGAGATCGCATGACGACGCCGGAGATTCTTGCGGCTTTTCCGAAACTCGCGGCGCTGGTGGTGGGCGACATCTGCCTGGATCGCTGGTGCACCTATGATCCCACGACCTCCGAACCCTCCCGCGAGACGGGCATTCCCCGCCTCGGGGTGGTGTCCACGGAGGTCACCCCGGGCGGTGGCGGTACAGTGGCCAACAACCTGGCGGCCCTCGGAACGGGGCGGGTGGCAGTGCTGGGCGTCCGTGGCGACGACGGGTTCGGCTTTGAGCTGGAACGCGCCTTGGCCGAGCGCGGCGTGACGGCTGAATCTATGGTCAAGGTTCGCGGCTGGCAAACGTTCACCTACACCAAGCTCCTGAACCGCCAGACCGGTATCGAGGACCAGCCGCGCGCGGACTTCATTTCCACCCGGCCGCTGCCCCCGGAGGCAGAGCAGCGGGTTCTCGACAATCTTTGCTCTGTCATCTCAGACTACGACATGATTCTGGTGGCGGACCAGGCGGAGACCAATGCCGGAGGAGTCGTTACTGCTGCCGTGCGAAATCTGATCATTGAGCTGGCCACGACGCATCCCGAGAAGGTGTTTCTCGTGGATTCCCGCAAGCGGATCGACTTATTCCGCCACGTGATCATTAAGCCCAATCGCCAGGAGGCAGAGGCAGCCTGCCACAAGCTTTTCGGGGTCATTGACTATCAGCGCTTGCGAGGACATGTCGAGAGCAAGGTGATGATGGTCACGCATGGTCCGAAAGGTGTGCTAGTTGTGGAGGAAGGCAAGGAGACCTGGGTTCCCGCGCGGGCGATCGAGAATCCTGTGGATATCTGCGGTGCGGGCGACAGCTTCGCAGCGGGCGCAGCCCTCACGTTAGCGGTCACCGGCGACGCGCTGGCGGCCACGCGGTTCGGCAACCTGGTCGCCTCCATCACCATTATGAAAAAGGGGACTGGCACGGCCTCGCCCGAAGAAGTTGCGGCGCGCGACGAGCGGTAGGGTCTCAGATAACCAGAAATCGAAAGGATATCCTAAACGGGGCTCCGCAACACTGTTGTCTCGCTTTTCATCCTGCTTCCGGGTCTTCCCTCAGGAGGTTCTGCCGTGGGGGAACTATATCGTCAGGAAAAAATCGTGGAGGGCCACACCACCTATCATCTGGTCGACGCAAAACGCAAAATGGATGTAAAGTGCGCCGACAAGGAGGGACGCTCATGGCAGAAGCAACACGACATACAACTTCCTATCGAGACCACATGACGAGGTGCCCGAGCGTTTCACGCCGCACCTTTATGCAACTTGCTGTTGCAGGCGGGGTCGCGGCAGCCAGCCTCGGCGATACTTGCGCACTTGGTCCCGCTGAAAATCGGTCCGTTGAGAATCAAAACGCAAACGGGCAAATGTTGCCCAGCAATCCAAACGGGTCAGAAGCCGGAGCCCAAAGGCTGAGTTTGTCGAAGCTTCGTGCGTGGGAAGACTTGAGATACGGGATGTTCATCCACTTCGGCATGGGCACATGGGTGGTAGGTAAGGAATTTCCGGACATTCCGGACGGAAAGGACCCAGCCTCTACATATAATCCCGACAAGCTCGACGTCGACCAATGGATCCAGATCGCTCGCGATGCCGGGATGAAATACGCGGTCCTTACGACCAAGCACGTGGCCGGCCATTGCCTCTGGCCGAGCCGCTATACGGACTACACCGTTGCCCACAGCGGGAACACAACCGACGTCGTCGAGGCTTTTGTGAAATCTTGCGAACGGCGCGGTATCCTGCCGGGACTATACTACGATTCCTATGATAACCATCACTTGTTCGGGCAGGTTAATGTAAGCCCCGAGGGACATTATCCTTGGCAGGAGAAAGGCCGCACGACTACTTACACAACCTCACTTTATCAGGATTTTCAAACCGCCCAAGTAACGGAACTGCTGAGCCGATACGGGCCGATTGGGGAAGTGTGGATTGACATTCCACAACTCCTGGGGCGCGGTTATCGAACCTTCCTTTACGGATTGATTGCGAAGCTCCAACCTGATGCCGTCATCATGATGAACAGCGCCAGGCTGGATACGGCATGGCCTACGGACCTTAGGTCTTATGAAAGGGGATTGCCGCCTCCTTCGGGTCATGTGAAGTGGCACGAGATCGAGGGAAAGCGCTACTACCTTCCTGGTGAGTTCTGCAATACCGTCGGGAAAGAATGGTTCTACGTCGAAGGGGATCAGCCGAGGTCTGACCAAGAACTCCTGATGATGCTCCTCGAAACCCGCAAAAGGGGAGTTAATCTCCTTCTCGACGTGCCGCCGAATAGGCACGGCTTGATACCTGACGAATCTCGGGCTGCGCTCATGCGGCTTCGTAAGAATGCGAACCTCTAACCCTGGCCAGGCGTGTTGGTTCAGGCGATTTCCACGCGCAAGGAATCTCCGCTGGCTGATCGGGGAAAGGGCTCATGAAAGGAGGCGGTAGTAAAGACGATTAGTATCTTTGCCAAGTTCCAGCGCCGCCGCCGCGGCGCTGTTGATTCTCTTCCCTCTGGGCGTGGGGTTTTCGTTCGCTTTCAGCGCCTTCCCGGGCTTTGGCGCCATCAGCATCTTCGCTCCGCTGTTTTCCCTCTACAAAGCGGATTCCGACCTGTCGAGAGTGGTGCCCACGATCTTTGGCGCCCCAACCCATTTCCTTTTCCTCACTTTTTTCCTCTACGCGACCTTAGGCGCATGGTTTGTGCTCATGCTGGTCCGCAATCTGAAGAAAGACCGCGAGGAAGTCCGACTGCTCTCGCGCTGGCAGGCCGTCGGATTCGTGGCCTTCCTGAATCTTCTTTATTACGCCTTCCTCGATCCCCAAACGTTGGCCCAGACGGTTTACTTGAAAGGGTCAATTTCCCCCCGCGAGGTCTCCGATGCCGCTATCGGGTTGAATGGAGTGATTTTGGTCCTCATCGGGCTGGCGACGCTCGCCCCGCAGGAGAGGCTGAAGGTCTGGTGGCGAAGGCGGAGGGCGGGGCAGGAGCAGTATTTTTCCCCGAACGGCCTGCCGTGGCCCTGGCTGGCCATCGCGGCAGCTATCGCCTACGCCATGCTGGTTGCGGAAGCCGCCGGAATGCGGAGCGCCACGCCCCTGAACAGTTGGCAACTGGGGAATGCCGCCATCCGGCTGTTCGCGTTCCTGGTCTTCATCACCCGCGATATTCTATTTTTGCAGTGGTGCAACCTGACGCGCATGAAGCGGCCGATTTTCAAAGGTTTTCTGTACCTTTGCCTTTATTATGCGGCAACGGGAATCATCGGCGGGGTGGTGGGAACGGTTTCCGACGCGGCCGCCGAGTTCATCTTCGGGTTGACGATGCCTTTCGCAGCCTTCTCCTGGAAGAGTCTTGCGCCGGCCGACGTCCCGGGGCTCTATGTTGGCTTGGTGCTGCAAGTTGTGATTGTGGTTTTCTTGCTGCAGTTGATTTCCCGTCGGCTCAGCCGCCCTGTCACAGCCCCAGCGGCCTCAGCGGGTTGATCGGCACAGCCCACCCATTATCTCCCCTGAGACATTTGCCGGAAGCTTGGCCTCCCGGTCAGACGCTCAGAAGCGGACCAGATAGGAAAACTTGACGAAGAACTGATTGGCGTCGTTTTGGAATTGGCGGGAGCGAATCAGCGCGCTGCCATCTGCCGTGGGGACGAGGTCGATGTTCTGGGCGTTGCCGTTATAGCCGACGTACAAGGCCGTCCAGGGGTTGACCAAGTAGGTGAAAAGGAAGTCGGCATTGAAGTTCTTCGCGGTTTCGAGGCGCGTCAGCGCGGGGTTGGCGAGGATGGCGTTGTACTGCAAGATGACGCGCAGGGAAAGCTCGCGGTTGAACTGCCAGCCCCACTTCGACCGGATGATGTGATTGTTGAAGATATTTTCGCCCTGCCCACGATCGGTCAGGCGCTCGAGGATGTAAGTGTTCTCGACTTGCAGGCGCGTCAGCGGCCTGAGAATGAGGCTGGTGTTGGCGCGGCTCAGGTTGGCCAGGGCAGGCTCTTGGCCGGCCGGAGGAACGATGTTGATCAGCGTGCCGCGAGAATACTCGCTCCGAAAGGTGATCCGGGGGTCGTAACTCGTCTCGAAGAAGAGACCGTTGCGGTGGTGTGAGAACACGCGGTTGTCGTGAAGGCCCGCGAAATCCTGAGGGCGAAGTAATTCGCGGTCGGCGATATGGAATAGTTCGAACGTCGTCGCGCCCGTGAACTCCCAAGTCATGCTGTAATCGTGGTACATGTCCAGTCGCTGTCCCTGGTGATCCCAGATTGGATTGATGAGGACGTTCGGTCCCCAGGAGATGAAGTGCTTCCCTTCGGGGCGGAAACGATAAGTGGCAAATTGCGTCACACTGCGGATGTCCGTGCGCAGTTGGGGGCGGGGAATGGTTCGGCCTCCGCCGAGGGGTTTTTGCACCGACCCTTCCGCCAGGAAACCCGTCTCGGTGAGGAAGCCCGGGCTGCGGTCGTTGTATTCCAGATCGTAGTAGAACTGGCGGCCGTCCCGCCGCAGCCGGAACTTATAAGCGGGGCCTGCCAGGTGGGTGCCGTCCGGGAGGCGGGTCGAGCTGGCGACCGCCTGCCCGTTGGTCAGCCAGTTGCGGGTGAGCTTGAAGCGCATGTCCACGGCGCCCACGCGATTGCTGTCCTCGCTGAATTCCCGATCCGTAAACATCACACCGATGCTCGATTGCCGGAAGACGTCGCGGCTGACCCGGATAATCCCGAAGTGGGCGCGCTGGCCGAAGAGCGGGTCACCGGGGGCCACGAGCTTTCCCGGGGATTCGTCATCGGCCACCAGGGCTCCTATCGCATAAGGACCTTTCTTGCCCGTCAGGCGGACGCCAAACTGCGGGTCGGCAATCCGCCGTGTAAAGAGCAGGTTGATCGGCGTCTCGAAAAATCCTGAGTTTTCGAGGAAGAATGGACGCTTTTCCGGGAAGAACACTTCGAACCGCCGATTGACCGTCACCTGGGGCTCGTCGGATTCCACCTGGGAGAAGTCCGGGTTCACCGCCACGTCGAGCGCGAAGCTGTCCTTCAATACGAATTTGCCGTCGAGCCCGCCGTCGAATTCGGCCCGGTCGGTCACGAAGCGGGGCTCGACCGGATCCCGGGTATCCAGAGCGCGGAAGGAGCGGAAAAAACCATAAGGTATGAACTGCACGTTGCGCCCGGGGGAGATGTCTTTCAGCCCTTTGAGCGTGGCGCCCTGGTTGAGGCGACCTTCGATGCGGGTGGTGACCCGCGGCCAGGTCGCCGACTCATTGGTCCTGGGGATCCAGCGAATGAGAACGATCCCCCACTCCTGCTCCCGCGTCGTTGGAAAACGCAGGCTCTTGAAGGGAATGGCCATCCACACCACAAAGCCCTTGGAGGTCAGCTTGCCGCGCGAGCGCCAGACGGTATCGAAGGAGCGATCGTATTGGTTCACCTGGCCCTCGTTCCAAAGGCCGTCCATCTGAATGCCGTATGCGTTGGTGGTGAAGACAAAGGCGCGGCGCTGGTCGTGGAACGTGTCCAGGAATAAGTCCACTTTGTCCTCGCCAGTAACACTGTCCCGGGGAACCAGGTGCGCCCTTACTTTGCGTGGCTCAGAGTCGAAGGCGACAAAAATGCAATAGAGATTCTTGTCGTCGTAGCCTAGGTAAGCGTCCGTGCGCTGCGTGATAGGCTGGCCGTCGCTCGGCAGCCTCTGAATGAAATTGCCCACCTTCGCCAGCCGCCCCTGCCAAGCAGCATTGGGCTTCATTTCCAGGAAGTCTTCCAAAGCCGGAGGCGTCGACGACACGCGAGGAATAACCAGCTCCGGCCGTTCCACACTGATTTCCGTCGCAGGGCAGGGAACCGCGGCAAGCATCACCAAGCTGAGGGCCACAATCGAAGAGAGGAAAGCCGGCGCCCGAAAGGCCCAGTTCTTGCCTTCGGTCGGGAAGGACGGGTGCGGGTTGGGCCAGGTTTCCCGTAACCACGGGGCCGTCGTCGGAATCCGCATTCTTAAGCAGTTTACCATGCAGGCGGAATCTCGCACGTCTCCCGAGGGTGTGTCCCGCAGGAAAGCCATTCAATGCAAAGGATCAAGCTGAAATTTTCGCCAGGGCCTGGTCCAGGTCGGCGATGAGGTCCTCGACATCCTCGATGCCCACCGAGATCCGCACCAGCCCATCCGTGATGCCGATCCGCTGACGTTCCTCAGGGGGGACGCTGGCGTGGGTCATGGTGGCGGGATGGGAAATCAGAGTCTCGACGCCACCCAGGCTTTCTGCCAGGGCACACAGCCGAACTGACTTCAGGACGGTTTTGGCGTTTTCCAGTGAGCCGGTCTCGAAAGCCAGCATGCCGCCGAATCCGCTCATCTGCTTCCTGGCCAGTTCGTATTGCGGATGAGAAGGGAGACCCGGGTAGGAGACCTTTTTGACTTTGGGATGGCCTGCCAGATGCTTGGCCACCGTCATACCGTTTTCATTGTGCTTCTGCATTCTTACGGCGAGAGTTTTGACGCCGCGCAAGACCAGCCAACTGTCAAACGGGCCGAGAATCGCGCCAGCGGCATTCTGGAGGAACTTCAAACGCTCGGCAAGCTCAGGGTCGTTGAGAATAACTGCGCCCCCAACTCCATCGCTGTGTCCATTCAGGTATTTTGTCGTGCTGTGAACGATGACATCGGCCCCGAATTCCAGCGGTCGCTGGAAGTAAGGGCTCATGAACGTGTTGTCGACAGCCAGCAACACCTTGCGGTCGTGGGCCAGGCGGGCAGTAGCGGCGATGTCCGTGATTTCCATCACCGGATTGGTGGGAGTTTCGATAAAGAGCATGCGGGTATTCGGCCGGATGGCGCGCTCCGCCTCCTCTGTCTGGCAGGTGTTGGCGTAACTGAACTCGAGTCCGAAATCCCTGAGGACGCGCTCGAAGAGCCGAAAGGTTCCGCCATAGAGATTATGTCCGGCCACGATGTGGTCGCCCGCCTTGAACAATGTCAACAAAGCGTTGATGGCGGCCATCCCGGAAGCGAAAGCATAGCCAAACCGCCCTCCCTCCAAGGTCGCGAGATTTCGTTCCAGGGCGGTGCGCGTCGGGTTGGCCGTCCGGGCGTATTCATAGCCCTTATGTTTTCCCAATTCCTCCTGGACGAACGTGGAGGTCTGATAGATGGGAACGATGATCGCTCCGGTGGCGGGGTCGGGTTCCTGTCCCGCATGAATAGCGTCGGTGGAGAATCCCATGCGACCTTTCCGGGCCAAAGGCCCTCAATCCTTTGCGGAATTCGAGCAGATCGCGAAGTTATCGGACTCGCTCTTTGAAGTCAATGGCAGGCTGCCGGCACGATTTCGGACCTCCACGCCGTTGGACTGTTTGGTATAATAGTGGAGTCAGCGCCGCCCCCGCGTTTTGGGAGTGGGCGAGTCCGGGCGGCCAGAAGTCTCGAGTTTGCGGTACGAGGGAGAGAGAAATGCGCGGATATGTTGGAAAGAAAGAGCTTATTGCCGGCTTGCTGCTCGCTTTCTCCATCCTCCTGGTGGGGTCCCGAACCCCCGCTCGGGCCGATTCGCCCGAGCGCACGGATTTCACCGTAGTGGTGAAGGAAGCCGACACTGGAGAGCCGATTTACCAGGCCCGCCTGACCTTGCAATTCAATGAATCAGGAAGCGCGATCAAACTCCGGCGCGGCAAGCAATATACTTACACCGCTAAGACGAACGCTCAGGGACGCTACAAGTTCACCGGCATTCCCAAGGGAACCATCCGCCTGCTGGTCACCGCCGATCAGCATCAGAGTTACGGTGAGGAACTCGAGCTGTCTGAAGACAATCAGGTGATCGAAATAAAGCTCCGCAAGCCTCAACCTCTGCTCTAAAGCGAAGTGGGGATTCCGATTCCCGCTTTTTTCAGCAAATCATTTCCCGCCAATCGAACTGTAACCTGCCGGGACCGCGGCAATTCGGATTCCAATGCGCGCACCGTCGCCGAGAACCGTGGATTTTTTTGATCGAAAACAGATCGTCACATTTGCTCGCTCAGTTTCCGGAAAACATGTCGAGAGTTTGTTACACGAATGCTCCAGATTGGTGCAAACAGTTAGAAACCACTCAGACTTGGACTGTTATCCTGCGGAGGCAGATGATTTTCCACAAATTTTTCAACAGAACTGTTGAAAAGTATTTTCGCGGCGCGAGAATTTACCTGCGTGATCGGCATTCAAAGTTAATCAATTCTCTCTTTGTTCCTCGATGACGCGCCCAACGGAACATTTGGGCTTCACTTGAGATTTCGAAGCCGAATTTATCTGCACGCTGCCTTGGACAGGGAGAGCTGACTTAGCTCAAGCCTCATTGATGAGGCGCTGAGGCCGCGCCTTGTGGCGCCTGCGTCGGGGTTGTATCCGCCGGCGCCGGTGGCGCGAAGAATTCCTCGTCCATCCAGACCGATCCCTTCTTCCGCAAATCGGCAAGCGAGGACTGAACTTTCTGCCGGCGAAGCAGATCCTCGATTTCCTGCTCGACGTCCTTCAATTCGAGTCGCCGGCTCCCCAGCTTCTGGATGAGGATGAAGGCCTGCTCGTTTTCCAGGGGCTGCGACAATTCCCCGTCCTTGAGCTGAAAAGCGGCGGTGTCCCACTCGGCGGGCAATATACCCCGCCGGATCGGGCGGGGGTCGGTGCCCACCAGGACCTCGTTGGGCTTCTCAAACTCCCCGGCGACCGCCTTGAGATCTTTTCCGCCCGTCAGGGCGGCGCGGATCGCTTCGGCGCGCGCCTTGGCTTCCTGGGAGGGGAGGCCCGGCGCGTTCTGTGGCGCCCCATCGCGCCTCTTTCGGACAACAACCTGACGGATCTGCGCCTCATCGAATGTCTCCGGGTTCGCCGTGAAGTAGGCGTTGATTTCTTCGGGTGAGATTTTCACCTGGCTCTGAATGCTTTCCACTTCCGCCTCTGCAAGCCATTGAATCCGCTGCCACGCCAGCCGGCGCCGAAAATCCTCCGTGGAATCGAGCTTGTGGGCCACGGCCTGCTGGGAAAGCAAGAGCAACATGGCGTATTCTTCGCCGATGGGCCGTCGTCCTTGTGAGGCCACGGTCTGCTGGACCCGCTGCGGCAGGCTCTCGACGACGAAATTGAAATCCTCCTCCGTGACGCTTTCGATCCCCACCTTGAGAACCACCTTGCCGGATTCCTTGCCCGCCGCAGGTTCCGCTGCCGCCGTCCCGCGATTGCTCGTCGGCGTGGCTTCTTGCGCCAAGCCATTGAAAATCACCAGCCCTCCGAGCAAGAGAGCCAGAATCGTGTGCTTAATTCCTGCCAACCCGAGCTTTCCCATGAGTACTCGCCTCCAGTCGGGATCGGACACCCGAAAAAATCAGGCGAGTTTAGCACGGATTGGTCAAGTCCCGCCCGCGTGTTGCACGGGCATTTTCAGTTCGAATTTGCCACGAAGCGCCTTCGGCTTCATAATGACGACATGTGATTCCAAGCTCAGGGAGCGTGACTGATGTCCATCTGGAAGTTTCTGGGTCTTGAAAAAGCGGAGCAGATTGCGCAGGCGCGGCCCGGGGGCACGGCCGATACGGCGGAGACGGAAACGGTCCGCAAGATCGTTGATGCGCTCGACCAGATGGAACCGGCCCGGGCCCGCTACATCGCGGCCTTTGCCTATCTCTTGAGCCGCGTCGCCCACGCCGACCTCGACATCAGTCCTGAGGAAACGCAAGCGATGGAGCGCATCGTTGTGGAACGAGGCGGCCTCCCGCGCGAGCAGGCCATCCTCGTCGTCCAGATGGCCAAGACGCAGAACAAGCTGTTCGGGGGGACCGAAAACTTCCTGGTCACCCGCGAGTTCAACAGAATCGCCACGCGCGAGCAGAAAATCGCCCTGCTCCACTGCCTCTACGCCGTGTCGTCTGCGGACCAGAGCATCTCCAACGTCGAGGACCACGAGATTCGCAATATCGCGACCGAATTGAGGCTGACCCACCAGGATTTCATCGACGTCCGCCTCGCATACCGAGAGTACCTGGCGGTGTTAAAAGACCAGCCGCCCGGGCAGGAGCAGAGTTAGATTCATCGCCTGCCTTCAGCCGTTTTGAACTCTCCAAAAAAGTGTCTCACTGTTCTCACGGTTCGCCATGGTCTCACCGCGGTGTGATAGCGTGGGAATGGGGGAAATCAGGAGTCAGGAGCTAGGATTCAGGAGTAAGGAGAGAGATGAAAGGTCTTCTCTGCGCGCTCTGCGTCTCTGCGGTGAAAGCATGGTGAATTGTGAATGATGAATGGAAACGCGCAGAACCGGAGACTGGCGGTGCTCCGCGGGAGTATCGCCCCCGTGTCAGGAATGCGGTCGCCCCGAACAATCAGCGCGCAAGTGTACGAAACGCAAAAGCAAAGCCGCTATGTGTATGAAAACACAGGACGAGTTTCGGAAACTTGGTGATATCTCTTGGCGCGGCGGGACGCAAATCAGAGAAACAGAATCGCCAATCCGGGACGCCTGCGCGGGGGAGAGATCGAGGAGTTATAATCAGCTTTTGCCCACACGGCGTTAGGCCGGTCAGGGAGCCATGGACTTCGAAGTTGTTTCCGAGTATCAGCCGCGCGGCGACCAGGTGACGGCGATTGAAGAACTGGTGCGCGGCGCACAGGAAGGCGAAAAGCACCAGGTGCTGCTGGGCGTGACGGGTTCCGGCAAGACCTACACCATGGCCAAGGTCATCGAGGCTACGAACCGTCCCACGCTTGTCCTGGCGCACAACAAAACGCTGGCCGCGCAGCTCTACCACGAGTTTCGGCATTTCTTCCCCCGCAGCGCCGTCGAGTATTTCGTCAGCTACTACGACTACTATCAGCCCGAGGCCTACATTCCCGCCAGCGACGTCTATATCGAGAAGGAAGCCACCATCAACGACGAGCTCGACAAGTTGCGCATGTCCGCCACGCGTTCTCTGTTCGAGCGGCGCGACTGCCTGATCGTCGCCAGCGTCAGTTGCATTTACGGCCTGGGCTCGCCCGAAGCCTACTATGGCATGCTCCTTTTGATCGAGAAGGGGGAGAGGATCTCCCGCCAGGACATCCTGCGCCGCCTGGTGGAGATTTTGTACGAGCGCAATGACACGGACTTCCGCCGTGGGACGTTTCGCGTGCGCGGCGACGTCATCGAAGTCTTCCCCACCTACGAGGACAACGCCTACCGAATCGAGATGTGGGGTGACCAGGTGGAATCGCTCGCCCAGATCGATCCGCTCTTCGGGCAGGTGAAGCAGACTTACACGCGGCTGCCCATCTACCCTCGCACGCACTACGTGATGCCTGCCGACGAGCGCGAGGAAGCCATCTCACGAATCCTGAGCGAGCTCGAATGGTGGCGGGGCGAAGTCGAGAAGCAAGGGAAACTGGTCGAAGCCCAGCGACTCCACCAGCGCACCATGTTCGACATCGAGATGATGAAAGAGATGGGTTATTGCCACGGCATCGAGAACTACTCGCGCCACCTTTCCGGCCGCCTACCGGGCGAGCCTCCGCCCACGCTGCTCGATTACATCCCCCAGGACGCGCTGATCTTCCTCGACGAGAGCCACCAGACGGTCCCACAGCTCCGGGCCATGTACAAAGGCGACCGCTCGCGGAAGCAGACGTTGGTCGATTACGGCTTCCGCCTGCCCTCGGCGCTCGATAATCGTCCGCTCACCTTCGAGGAGTTCGAGCACCGCGTCAGCCAAGTCATTTACGTCTCGGCGACGCCGGGGCCTTACGAGCTGACCAAGTCCGGCGGCAGAGTGGTGGAGCAGATCATCCGGCCGACAGGCCTGATTGACCCTGAGACCGAAGTGCGCTCCACGCGCAACCAGATTGACGATCTGCTGGCGGAAATCCGCCAGCGGGAGAAGGCCGGCGAACGAGTGCTGGTGACGACACTCACCAAACGCATGTCGGAGGATTTGGCGGAGTATTACACGGAGGTTGGCGTTCGCTGCCGTTACCTGCACTCGGAGATTGAGACGCTGGAGCGGGTGAAGATTCTACGCGACCTGCGGCGGGGGGAATTCGACGTGCTCATCGGCATCAACCTGCTGCGCGAAGGGTTGGACCTGCCCGAGGTTTCGCTGGTCGCCATTCTGGACGCCGACAAGGAGGGTTTCCTGCGCTCCTCCGGCTCGCTGATCCAGACCATCGGGCGCGCGGCGCGCAACATCCACGGCAAGGCGATTCTCTACGCCGACGTCGAGACGAATTCCATTCGCACGGCTCTCGCCGAAACCAACCGCCGCCGGGCGAAGCAGGCGCGCTTCAACGAAGAAAACGGCATCACGCCCGAGAGCATCGTCAAGCCCGTCGATATGGCCCTGGCGTCGATTGTCGAAGCGGATTACGTGACGGTTTCTCTGGAGGAAGACGAAGAAGCCTTGGGATCACCCGACCAGCTCGAACAGTTGATTGCCAATCTCGAAAAACAGATGCGCGAAGCGGCCAAGCAATTCGAATTCGAGAAGGCCGCCCAACTGCGCGACCGCATCAAGGCGCTGAAAGAAAAGGAAGCGGGCGTGCAGCCCGGCTAGTGCTGTGTTTCCGGGATACATGATGAGCAGATACCCCAACTGTCATGCTGAGCGGAGCCGCGCGGAGCGAAGCATCTCGCGCGCATTCGGGATGTCGAGAGCAAGATCCTTCGCTGACGCTCAGGATGACAGCAATCGCACCGTGCCACTTTCTTGCCAAACACGGCACTGGAAGGCCGAGAATTTGCTAGTTGCGGTGAAGGAGACGGAGAAACCGGGGGCGTGGGGAAAGCCTCCGCGCTGCCCACGCTTTGAGCCGCGGACCGACCCAGCCATGCAGCATCCAGACGAGCAGTCCGACGAGCAGCGCGGAATAGCCGAGGAGAAGGGTTACCACAAAGATACTGGACACCAAGTCCGCCATGAGCCGTTCGTTCCTCCTGAGGATTTGATGTGCGCCGAAAGAAAAAGGCTCGCTGAGCCAGAAACTGAAATCCGTGGCCAGGTGCGAATTCCGTTTTTCTTTCACCGGAGGGGGGGAGGGTGAAGGCTGCCGGTCGAAAAGGACGGAGGGATTCCGGCGTGGCGATCGTCGGCCCGGGCCGAGTGGGTCAAGCGCTGGGAAAGCTCCTGGCCGGGGCAGGTGTGCCGGTGCGCTACGTGGCGGCTCGGCGGCTGGCGGCGGCGCGGCGAGCGGTGCGATTCATCGGCAGCGGGCAGGCGGTCGACCTCCGGGATCCCCGGCTCGCCGAAGCTTCCGTGATTCTCCTAACAACGGCGGACTCGGGCATCAGCGAGGTGGCAAGGAATCTCACCGGGCTACGGCGCGACTGGTCGGGGAAAGTCGTGCTCCACACCTGCGGCTCGCTGCCCGCCGCTGTGCTTCAGCCGCTCGCGCGACGCGGCGCTGCCATCGGCTCGCTTCATCCTTTTCAGACCATCCCCAATCCCCGGGCGGGAGTACGGAACCTGAAAAAGTGTTACTGGGGCATCGAAGGAGATGCCGCGGCACGACGAGTCGCAGAGCGGTACGTGAAGGCGCTGGAGGGTGTGGCATTTCGGGTGAAGCCTTCCGCAAAAACGCTCTACCACCTGGCGGCATTCCTGGTATGCCCCACCGTAGTCACACTCATGGACCGCTCGGAGCGTCTTCTGCGACGCTCGGGCGTGCCGGCGAAAATCGCGCGGCCCATGCTCGGCCGGTTCGTGGCGGAGACGGTGAGGAATTTCGTTGAGTTCGGTGGGCGTCGTGCTTTGACCGGTCCCGCGGCGCGTGGCGACTGGTCCACGCTCGAGCGGCACCTTGCCGCCTTGCGCCGCACCTCGCCGGAAGTTGTGCCGGTCTATATCGAGTTGGTTCGCGCGATGTTACGATTGGTGGGGCGACGCCCCCCACGTTTTCGTCGTGGCAAAGCCAGGATATTCTGAACCATGAGAATTTTGATTCCCATCGTGGCTCTCGGCCTTCTCGCGGCGGTACTCATCTTCGCCAAAGAAAAACCCGCTCCCAAGCGCGAAGAAAAACCGGCCGGTGAAGACCAGCAGTTGATTGACGTGAATAAGGCGTCGGCCGAGGACTTCACCCGGCTTCCCGGCATCGGGCCGAAGCTGGCGCAGCGAATCGTGAGTTTTCGGAAGAAGCACGGGCCGTTCCGACGAGTGGAGGACCTGCTCGCCATCCAGGGCATCGGCTACGGGAAGTGGAAAGCGATCAGGCCCCAACTGCGACTCGGCCCATCTGATGACGAGTCCAAGTCAGCGCCCGCTACTGGAGAAGGACCCCGCCAGAATTAGAAACTGCACCCGGCTCTGCACGCTGCAAGTTTTGAATCGCAGACACCAAATCATTAGGGTAGGGTTTAGGGCAAGGACGTATACCGCGCGAGCATCAGGTAGAAGAAGGCGGCGAGGATGGCGGAGACGGGGATGGTCAGCACCCAGGCCCACATGATGCGCCCCGCCACGCCCCAGCGCACGGCGCTCAGGCGGTGGACGGTGCCTACGCCCATGATGGCGCCGGTGATGGTGTGAGTTGTGCTGACAGGGATTCCCATGACAGCTGTCTGAATCAGGGTCAGCGCGCCCGCCGTTTCCGCGCAGAAGCCGCCCACGGGCTTCAGTTTGGTGATGCGCTGCCCCATGGTTTTGATCACCCGCCAGCCGCCCGCCAGCGTGCCAAGAGCGATGGCGCTATAGCAGGCAAAGATCACCCAGATAGGGATTTCATAATCCTTCAGGAATCCCGACGTGACCAGCCCGGCGGTGATGATGCCCATGCCTTTCTGCGCGTCGTTGGACCCGTGGCCCAAAGAGAAGGCTGCGCCCGACACAAGTTGCAGGCGACGCGACCAGCGATCGACGCGGCGCGGCGTGCGATTCCATGCCACCCAGCTTGCAGCCGTCATGAACACAAAGCCCAGCACCAGACCGATAAGGGGAGATAGAAAGATGAACAAAACGGGCATCACCCAGCCCTCGAGGATCAACGCATGGACTCCCGCCTTGGCAATTGCCGCCCCGCCCAGGCCTCCCATAAGCGAATGGGAGACGCTGATGGGAAGCCCCATGTACGTGCAGGCCGCCGTCCAGAGGATGGCGCCGGCCAGGGCGCAGATCAGGCTGTACTGGCCGATGACCTCGAGATGGACGAGGCCCTTGCCCATCGTCTTGGCCACCGCTGTGCCGAAGGTGAAGGCGGCCACGAAGTTCCAAAACGCCGCCCAGCCCACCGCCACCAGGGGCGAGAGGACACGCGTGGAGACGATGGTGGCGATGGAATTTGCCGCATCGTTCCAGCCGTTGGCGAATTCAAAAAGCAGCGTCGTGGCGACGATGATGATGAGCAGCGTTTGTGGGTCCAATTTCCCTCGTCCGAAATGGGCCGGTAGGCTTCCGGTCTTGGCGGCCGGGATATTAAAGGCAGGCGCCGGTGGAACTCAAGTCCCTTTCAGGACGACGGCTTCCAGCACGTCGGCCACGTCCTCGCTCTTATCCGTGGTGGCTTCCAGCACTTCGTAAATTTCTTTCCACTTGATGATTTCGATCGGGTCCGAAGAGTTTTCGAAGAGGCGCGCGATGCACTCCCCCTTGATGCGGTCGGCCTCTTCTTCGAGGTGGGCGAGTTGCTCGCAGTATTCCAGGATGTGGTCCGGCTTGCCAAGCTGGGAGACCGCCTGGAGGATGATCTCCGTGCCGTGGAGAATCACCTTGGTGAGCTGGCGCGCCCCGGGCGTCACTTCCTTGATCTTGTAGGTGACCAGGCGGCTGGCGGCCGCGTCGACGAGGTCGAGAACGTCATCAAGCGCCGACCCGAGGGAGTGGATATCCTCGCGGTCGATGGGCGTGATGAACGTCTTGTTAAGCTTCATCATCAGCTCGTGGGTGAGCTGATCGCCTTTGTGTTCCATAAACTTAATGTCCGAGACGCGCGTCTCCACGTCGCGAAAATCCTCGAACAGCGCCACCAGCTTCTGCGCTGCCTTGTGGATGTTTTCCGCCTGGTCGCGGAATAGTGCGTAGAAATTCTCGTCGTGAGGTAGAAATCGCACGGGTGCTCCCCTGGGGAAGAATGTAAAGCGTATTCTCTTCGAACCCGGGTGGGAACGCAACATACAAATTGGCGCTCGCTGGCTTCGTCGTTCATTGTGTCAATCGCCCCGAAGCGCCGAAAGGCACTCATCCTGCGACTCTGACATTCGGTTTATAATCCCATTCCGTTCTTACGGATGCGCGAAACTTGAGGCTGTAAACTTCTGGAGGTGGATGGTGAAACGCCTGGTCATTGGTCTATTTTCGATTATTCTTGTCGCCCCAATCGCGGCGTGGTCTCAGGCGCACAGAATCCTGGGGGCAAAGGTCTACCGGCCCGTGCGGGAAGGGAAGGAGCCCATCATTCTGGCGAAGTCGCTGGGATTGAACGCCCTTTTCGTGGGCGACGAGTTGGGGAACTCCGTCAGTTTCCGTGAGGAGTGCCGAAAAGCGGGCTTGAAGTATTTCCTGATCGTGCGCACCTTCAACGATCCCGAAGCGGCGAA
>DATKYV010000149.1:0-5826 GCA_035528275.1 Terriglobia bacterium
TTCAAGACTCAAGGTTGCGTTCCCGCCGTCGCCTGTGGTTCCTGGCTCACGGAAGCGATTCATGGGAAGCCGCTCACCGAAATCAGCGGCATTACCGCAGAGCAAATCGACAAAGGATTGGATGGACTGCCTTCTGCCTCACGCCACGCCAGCGTCCTCGCCGCCGCCGCCCTCAAGCGGCTCCTGGAACAGGCAAAGTAGCAGAGGGGCCTCGTGCCCCGCGCCTTCTGGAGGAGAAACAAAAGGGGGGCTGTCCTGGGCAGTCCTGCTATCGAGCTACCTCCTCAAGTTCTCCGGCGCAATGCGGGCAGAACTTGTCGCCGAGGCGAATCTCGCGTTTGCACTGGGGGCAAGTGGGACGGAGATTGTACTTGCAGCTTGGGCAGTAATTGAACCGGGCGCTCACCGTCGCTCCGCACTGGGGACAATCGAACGGCCTCGGCTCCCTCATTATGAAGTAAGCGATGACACCGATCAGGTAAGGGACAAAGATCGCCAGCAACGTCCACAGAGTGGCGTTCATTCCCCGACGCTTTGCATCAGCGTACACATACCCGTAGAAGAGGATCAAGAAGCCGAGTACAAGACCTCCGCCGACGGCGGCACCGGTGAGGATGTGGTGGTCGGGTGTGGGTTTGATGGTCCAAATAACTTGCGTGACCACTTGGACGAGAACGACAACCAAGATCGCCGCGTAAACAACGCCGCGGGGGATGATTCGAATTTCGTCCCGAAACCGGACCTTCTCCTTTGACGAGCGCCAGCGAATGGCTCGCAATCTCTCCTGGCCCTTCGAAACGGCGTTGTTTAGTTTTCCTTTTAGCTCTTCAGTCATGTTCTCAACTCACTTTCTTGGCTCGTGCGGCTTGTTCGGGCAAGCGTCACGCCGTCCGACAAATTTCGAATCTCGGCCGTTCCGGGGCCGTATCGCACTCGCCAGTTCACCTAGGCAGTCCTCGCAGATACTCCCCGCTTGGCGATCTCGTTCGCAACCACGCCAGCACGCCACCTGCGCCCGCCGCCGGCACCGTCCACCACAAAAGGAAGGCAACTGTCCAGACCGCGGTAGGCAAAGCGAGATGCTCGCCAATCCATTGGAGGGCCCACCAGACTAGTGGGGCACTCAGTACCCCTAGCCCCCAGGAGAAAGCACAAGCCATCCACAAAGCGCGCAGGCGGACTTGCTGCTCGTGCAATTCGGCGGCTCTCACCCGGACCCGTCGCCGCGTGGCCTCCACCACCGCCGGGTCAGGCGGGATCGAGACAGAGCGCAACGTGACGACCACTTGTTCAAGAGCGGCGGCGCGTTGGGCGCATCGTCCGCAACTTTCCAGGTGCTCGTCGAGCCATTCACGATCGGGCGCGGAAATCCCTTCCACATTGGAGGTGGCAATCAATCGTTCCGCGCGTTTGTGGACGTCCTCGCTCATGATCTTTCTCCTTCCAGCAATTCCCGCATTGCCTCCAGCCCCCGATAGAGCCGGGACTTGATGGTAGAAAGCGGCGCTTCCACAACACTCGCGATTTCTTCCAGCGCAAGCTCTTCCTGAAAACGCAGGACCAACACTTCCCGATAACTTCCCGGCAGGTTAGCCAGCGCGGCGGCCAGCCGCTCGCCCTCCTCTCGCTGGGCGAGCGATTCGAAGGCTGAGCGTTCGCCCGAGGTCTGGAATGGAATCTGTGACTCCTCGTTCGAGCCGCTCAGCGCCTCGAGGCTTTGTGGTTGTTTCCGCCGCAGGAGGTCAATGGCCAAATGCCGGGCGATGGCGAAAAGCCAAGTCTCGAATTTCGACCTGCCATCGTACTGACGCCCGCGCTCGAGCACTCTGATCCACGTTTCCTGAAACAGGTCCTCCGCCGTTTCCCGGCTGCCCGTCAGAAAAAGTAAGTAGCGGAAAAGGCGATACTGGAACCGCTCGATCAAGCCGTCGAGCAATTCCGGATCGCGGCGCCGCAGCCCGCGGGCGATGGTCTTTTCTTCTCGTTCCATCGAGACCCAAGCCGGATTGGCGAACCAGCAAGCAGCGGTGTCCATTCTATTCCTGCATACGAACCAGCCCCCGAAAAAGACGCAGGGAGAGAGTCCTATAGGTGTGGGAGACGGGGGAGCGACCCCCGCCCCGGTGGGGGAACGGTGCATCCGCTACCAGACACCGCCCGGCAACGGGCCCCATCGGGCTAGGCAGCCCGCCAGATAGCTAAGTATCGGAGCTTTCGGGCTCCCTGTGGGGAAAGCGGTTCCGGAAGCCGAGGAACCGAAGCAGCGATGTGATAATCGCTGTTGCCGTCAAGCCAGAGGCTCTGAGTAGAAGCTTGTTGTCCTCAACGCCAGCCCCAGGAACAGGGCTATCTCCCACCTGGAGGGAGTCTTTAGGGGCGTTCGGACTGGATTCCGGCCGGCAGCTCCGCCTCTCCATTGAGGCGATGAATCGGTAACCGCGCTTAGGAAGAGTCTCAATGAAACGTGGTGCGTGGGGAGAGTCGCCCAGGGCTTCGCGGATTTTGTTGATGGCCTTGTTGAGGCCTTGGTCGAAGTCCACAAAGGTGTCATCGGGCCAGATTCGATGGCGCAACTCTTCGCGCGTGACAATATCGCCAGCATGCTCCAGCAGCATCGCAAGCACCTGAAAAGGTTGCACCTGAAGCCTGATCTTCACACCGTCCTTGTGGACTTCTCCCGCTTTGGGATCAACCTCGAAGGGTCCGAAGCGAATCAGGCGTGACGTGGTCGGCGGGGGCAGCATGTGGTCGGCCCCCTTTCTTTGAAAGTCAGCCGAACACTTGCTAACAGCAAGTCAAGACCCAATCCAATTAACGAGACTGTTTGTCGATTTCGCCAGACGATTAGGGCATTTAGCCGCCATCGCGGCATCGGTTCGCCTGCAGTTTTCTCTCACCGATTGCCAGATCGTACCGACACGTGTCAGCCAGACCTTCCAGTGGTCCGCCATTTACATCCCACCCCGCCCATGGTGACGTCCGGCGCCATACAACTCACGCATCTGGCAGCGAAGGACAAATCCTCAAAAAAGGAAGGCGCTGTCCATTGACGCACGTCGCGGCAAGCTCTACGGTCGCGCCATGCAGATCGTCGTGGAGGTGAGCGCCTGAAGAGCCGCAGCGGGTCGGCACGGCCCTCCCGGCAAGGGTGCCCCTCACCTCCTGTTCGACGACACACGCTGCGGAATCACCCGCAGAGTCCGCGGTACTAGCTCCAAGGAGGGACGCATGAACCAGTGGCACAGGGCAATCGTAATCGCACTTGTCATTTGTATCGGGATCCTACCGGTGAACGATGTCGCAGCGCTTGCGGCTGACGCACCGTCCGGGCCCGACCAGGTGAAGTAGCAGATCGACCAGTTCGGCGTGGGCGCCAACCTGAAGGTGCAACTTGCCGACGGAAAGAAACTGAAAGGATCGGTGGTGGCTCTGGGGGAGGATGGCTTCGAGCTGAAAGCCAAGTCCGGAGACGCTCCCCGGCACATCGCCTACAACAACGTGAACGAAGTCAAGCTGGCCAAGCTCAAGTACCGGGCGAAGGGCGTACCAGACGCCGTAGAGGCGCGACGTGTGGTGCTGGGCTTAGGCGTCGGTCGCCACATTCAGGTCAAGACCACCGCGGGCAAGGAATACCACGGGAACATTCAGGTCATCGACGCTGATTCGTTCAGCATGGTGCCCGACCGTGCGACCGTGCCCATCCAGATTGCGTTCGCAGACGTGCAGCACGTCGAGCAGAACATGAGCCGCGGCGCAAGAATCGCCATCATTGTTCTAGTGGCTCTGGCGGTAACCGTCACGATTTTGGGTGAAACGCTGAGCGAGTGACCGCCCTGTCGGTTGAAGTAGGTAGTGCAGCCTTGCTCTTGGAGGCAGCGGCTCTTGCACGGCGATTCCGGGACAAGGGCCGCGGAGTTGAACAACAACTCCGCGCTACCTCCTTGGCACGCGCCCTGGTCAGGTAGCGCCCGCCGCAGCCCTGACTGTCGGCGCGAGCTGACGCTGACGCCGAAATCTTCCAGTCCCTCGAAGTCCTCGCCAAGGAACATCAGCCCCGATTGCTGATTCTGCAACCGGTTAACGGCGCGTCGCTTCCGGCCTAACGATTGCGGTTAGTCGAGCAACGGCCGCGCCGTAGGCGGTCTCACCGCAAGGAGGGAACCATGAAACAACTGATTGGAACAATTCTCTTGATTGGCCTGCTGCCGCTCTTCGCTGCAGCGCAGGACTCCGAGTATTCCAAAGGCCAGGGCTACGTTTACTTCGCGCCGGGATTCGCCGCCGCGGAGGGAGAAACCGGCAAGGGGGTCGCGCACATCGGCGGGGGTGGAGAAGGATTCTTCACCCGAAACCTGGGCCTGGGGGCGGATGTGGGATACCTGGTGCCGTTCGAGGCCTTTTCGGACGGCATCGGAACATTTTCCCCCAACTTCGTGGCTCGCTTTCGAGCCAAGAGCGACAAGAACAAAGTCGAGCCGTTCGTCACCGGCGGGTACACGTTGTTCTTTCGCCAGGGATCGGCGAACGAGGTCAACTTCGGCGGCGGAGCCAACTGGTGGTTCAAAGAACGTGTGGGCCTGCGCATCGAACTCCGCGACAACGTGATGATTCCCGGTGGGGACGTGACGACGACTCACTTCGTCGGCCTCCGCATCGGCGTGACCTTCCGTTGATGCGGACGAGAGAGGCAACGGGCAAGTACCGTAATTTCGAGGAGTCAGTCATGCGAAAACTCATCCTGTTCATTCTTGGGTCGTTTCTGCTGGCTGGGACAGCCATTGCCCAGACCAGCCAGGATTCGTGGGACAACCTCAAGCAGGTGCAACCTGGGCAACAGATCGAAGTCGTGGAAATGAATCTGACATCGCTGAAGGGCAAGTTCATCAGCCATTCTGCAGAAACGATTACGCTGCGGACCGACAAGGGCGAGACGATGGTTGAGCGGGACAACGTCATGCGGGTGAGCGTGCGAGGGGGCAAGCGAGGCCGCAATGCCTTGATCGGATTGGGCATCGGCGCCGCGGGCGGTGTCGCAGCGGGACTTGGACTAATGGAGCGTGAGACGGGCTATGCGGGGGCAGTCGCAGGCACGATAGTCTTTGTTGCAGCCGTTGGGGCAGGAGTCGGAGCCGCGTTTCCTGGCTCGCGGACAATCTACCGGGCCGAGAGACTACGGAAGGGAGAGGAGTAGCGAAAAAACCGTCGGAGGGGAGCCCCCCCGGAGGCAGAGCTCGTCTGGCGCTCCCTCCACGACTTCAGGAGGCGGCAATGAGAAAACTGATATTGGGACTGATCCTTTCGATATTGACACCGCGCCTCGTGTCCGGACAGACGGCGAAGGATTCCTGGGACAACCTGAAGCAGTTGCGGTCTGGACAGAAGACTCAAGTCGTGGACATGAATTTGAAATCGTTCAGGGGAAAGCTGATCGGTGTTACCGATGAGGCGATTTCCCTGAGAGTGAAAAAAGAGGAGGTCACCGTCGAGCGTGACAACGTGTTACGGGTGACTGACCGCGGGCGTTCAAAGCGCGTGCGGAACATGGTGATTGGAGCGGCCGTCGGAGCAGGGGCTGGTCTGGCCGCCGGTGAGGCCTGGGCCCGGAATGCACAACCAATCGCCAAGTATCGAGGCGAATACAGCGCTATTTCGCGAATCCTTATTCCTATCGGGGCAGGTGCTGGGGCCGGGGTTGGAGCAGCCTTCCCCAGTCATCCGACGATCTACAGGGCCAAGAGCCGGCGGCGCGGGGCACCTGACCAAAAGCCATGACATCGAAAGCATGCGATATGGCCGTGGGACTATCGGCGAGGGGATGTCTAACTG
>DATKYV010000150.1:0-11999 GCA_035528275.1 Terriglobia bacterium
AGAAAGGCTTTTTCGACCACGTTCTGAGGTCTGAAGAGTCCTGTCACCGGAAATGGCTGTACGTACGCGAAAATCCGGTGCGGGCGGGTTTGGTTGAGAAGGCGGAGGATTGGCCGTATCAAGGGGAGATATTCCCTCTGAGCGTGCGGAGAAGATTGTAGCGGCGGTCTCTGACCGCCGTTTCGTCGATGAGAGATCGACGCTACAATTCGCCCGTCAGAGACGGGCGCTAGGGGCGGCGGTGAGGACACCGCCGCTACAGCTCGTCGGTCGGAGACCGAGGCTAGAGCGGAAAGGGACGCGATGGCGAAACCCGCCCAACTTGTCTGCCAGCATCTCGAAAACATCAGCCGCGATGCGCTGGGGAAATACCAGAAAATCATCCACCGGTACGTGTTCCGGCGGCAAGGGGTTTACGCACTATACCGACGCGGCAGGTTGTACTACGTCGGCCTCGCGGGCGACTTGCGATGGCGACTCAATGCGCACCTGAAAGACCGTCACGGGCAATCGTGGGACCGGTTCAGCGTGTACTTGACCATCGGCGAACGCCACCTCCGGGAGCTTGAGTCACTGCTTTTGAGAATCATCAAGCCGTCCCCTCTTGGGAATAGGAAGTCTGGGAAATTCAAAAGGTCGGAAAACCTCCTGCGCCGCTTCGCACGCGACATCAAAGAGCTTCAGCGCACCGAGCTGGATGAGATCGTCGGGCGGGAATTGAACGAGGACAAGCTTGCTGAAGCTCACCGAGGCTCGGCGCGCGCCTCTCGCCTCGCAGAGTATATCCGCAGCCCCATCATGCTGCGCGCGCGGACGAAAGGGAAAACCCTTCAGGCGCGCGTTCGTCGCGACGGATCTATTCGCTTTGCGGGCAAGCTATATCGGACCCCCTCGGGCGCCGCCCGGGCGGCCGCCAAGTACAGCGTAGATGGCTGGTGGTTCTGGAAGTTCGAGCGTGCCCCCGGAGATTGGGTGCGGTTAGACGAGCTACGCAAATGACGGCCCGGCGCGCCGTCTCCCCAAAAGCTTTCTTGACAATATCCGAACCGCCGTTGTATCCTTCGGGTTCTCAATATGGCACGCGCACTGACACATCATCACCCTCACCACAGCTTCGGGGTGACGTGTCAGCGAGTGCCTGCTTAATCCGGAATCAAAGCCGAAGAAAAGAGGGCCCGCTGACACAAGAGTTCGGCGGGCTTTTTCATTTTCGGGTGAAGGAGGGCAAGAGGATGGAGTTCAAATTTCAGGATGGCCTGATTCCGGCCGTCATCCAGGACCGCAAGTCGGGCAAGGTCCTCATGTTGGGGTATATGAACGAGGACACCTACAAGCAAACCATGACTTCCGGCTTTGTGACCTTCTTCAGCCGGTCGCGACAAAAACTCTGGACGAAGGGCGAGACCTCCGGCCACCGGCTCTTGGTCAAGGAAATCCGCGTTGACTGCGACAGCGACGCGTTGCTCATCCAGGCCGACCTCGCCGGGCCGGGCTGCTGCCACCTGGGATACAAGTCGTGCTTCTTCCGCAAGCTCACGCCGGATGGCGAGGAGATCATTCTGGCGCGGGAGTTTGATCCCTCCAAAGTTTACGGCGACACCGAACAGGAGAGCCAGACATGAAATTGAAGTTGGGGATACCCAAGGGAAGCCTTCAGGAAGCTTCACTGCAACTCTTCCGCCGCGCGGGGTACGAGATCACCGTGAATCCCCGCTCCTATTTCCCCCTCATCGATGACGAAGAGATCGAGTGTATGCTGATCCGCGCTCAGGAGATGGCGCGCTACGTCGAAGACGGCATCCTCGACGCCGGCCTCACCGGTAAGGACTGGATCCTGGAGAACGAAGCGGACGTCGTCGAGGTCGCCGACCTGGTTTACGCCAAGCAGACGTTCGGCAAAGTGCGCTGGGTGCTGGCCGTGCCGGAGAAATCGCCCTTCCAGGGCGTGAAGGACTTGGAGGGGAAAATCATCGCCACCGAGCTCGTCAAGGTGACGGAGCGCTACCTGGCGCGGAACGGCGTGAAGGCCAAGGTGGAGTTCTCGTGGGGCGCGACGGAGGTCAAGCCTCCCGTGCTCGCCGACGCCATCGTCGAGGTCACCGAAACCGGCTCCTCGCTGCGCGCCAACGGACTGCGCATTGTCGAGACGGTGCTCGAGTCGAACACCAAGCTCATCGCCAATCGCGCTGCCTGGGAAGACGCCTGGAAACACCGGAAGCTCGAAACCGTCATCATGCTGCTCAAGGGCGCCATCGAAGCCTCAGGCAAGGTGGGTCTGATGCTCAACGTCCGCCGCGAGGATTTGGAAAAGGTGCTTGCCGTTCTGCCGGCGCTGAAGCGGCCCACCATTTCCAATCTGAGCGAGCCGGACTGGGTGGCGGTCAACACGGTGATCGAAGAAAAGACGGTGCGCGAGATCATCCCGCGGCTGAAAGCCGCCAACGCCCAGGGCATCGTCGAATATCCTCTGAACAAGATTGTGATCTGATGATTCGAATTATTCGCAGCAACGATAGGAATTCCTTGGCCCGCTTGACGCGCGTCGGAGCCGTCCGCCTGGAGGAGACCGAGGCCGTGGCAGGACGCATCCTCGAGGATGTCCGGCGGAACGGCGACCGGGCGGTCCTCCGCTACGCCCGAGAACTCGATGGGTTGGACTTGCGGAAGGTCGGCTTCACGGTTACGCGCGCGGAGATTCGTCGCGCTCACCGCGAGGTTCCAAAAGGCTTCGTCGCCGCCCTGCGCGCGGTGGCGCGCAACATTCGCGCCACGGCAGGACGCCAGATGCCCAGCGCCTGGCAGGCGTCGAACGGCGCGGGCGTTCGCGTCGGACAGATCCTTCGGCCGCTCGAGCGCGTGGCGTGCTACGTTCCGGGGGGACGATTTCCTCTGCCCTCCACCGTCCTGATGAGCGTCATCCCCGCCCAGGTGGCGGGCGTCAGGGAAATCTATGTCACTTCGCCGCGCCCCGCGCCGGCGGTTCTCGTCGCGGCCGATATTTTGGGAGTGAAGAGGATTTTCCGACTCGGCGGCGCGCAGGCAATCGCCGCTTTCGCCTACGGCACAGCCAAGGTTCCGCGCGCCGACAAGATTGTGGGGCCGGGCAATCGCTACGTCGCCGCCGCCAAGAAGCTTGTGGCCGGAGATTGCGGAATCGATTTCGTCGCCGGGCCCACGGAGTTGGTCGTGGTCGGCGCGCGCGGCAACGCCGACTGGATCGCCGCCGACCTGGTCGCCCAGGCTGAACACGACCCGGACGCCGTCGCCATCTTCATTACGCCGTCGCGCCGAATGGCGCTGCAAGTTCAGTCTGCGGTTGAAGACATTCTCAGCAAGCTGCAGTCGAACGTAGCGAAGCAGGCTCTGGCGTGGCAGGGCGCCATCGTCTTGACGCGCGACCTGGAGGAAGCCGTCGCCCTCTCGAACGCACTCGCCCCGGAACACTTGACACTGCTCGATGACGCCACCCGTCTGCTTGACCGCATCCAGTCCGCGGGCTCGATATTCCTGGGCGGATACAGTGCGGTCGCGGCAGGCGACTACGCCTCCGGGACGAATCACATTCTGCCCACGGGAGGCGCGGCGCGGCTGCGCGGCGGGTTGAGCGCCGCGGATTTCGTCAAAGCGATTTCCGTGCAGAAGCTCAGCCGCGCGGGGCTCGCCCGCCTGCGGCGCGTCATCGTCACACTGGCTCGCACGGAGGGCTTGGAGGCTCACGCCCAATCCGTTGAAACGAGGTTCAGATGATCCGGCCCCGGAAGGCCGTCGAACGGCTGAAGAAATACCGTCCGCCGCTCGAAGGGCGGCGCGGAAAGATGCGCCTCGACTTCAACGAAAACACGGTGGGCTGCGCGCCGGAAGTCGCGCGCGCCCTGCGCGGGGCGATCAATCCGGAAATGCTGACGCGCTATCCCGAATACGCAGAGGCACGCCGCCGGCTGGCAAAGTTTTTCGGCGTGGCCCCCGAGGAGATGTTGCTCGCCAATGGAACCGATGACGCCATCAACCTGATCTGCGACGCGTTTGTGGAACCGGGCGACGTTCTCTTAGTGCCCGCTCCCACTTTTCCGGTGTACGAATTCTTCCACAACGTCGCGGGCGGCAAGGCGGTGCGCGTCCGCTATGACGAAAATTTCAAGTTGCCGGTGAATGATCTCCTCGTGGCCGCGAACCGGGGCGCGCGTTGGCTGGCGCTGGCCAATCCCAACAATCCCACCGGAACCACCGTACCGCAGACGGGCCTCAGGAAGATTCTTCGCGAAGCGCCAAATACCTTGGTGCTGGTGGATGAAGCGTATTACGACTTCTGCGGGGAAACGGCCTTAACCTGGATCAGGAAATATCCCAACCTCATCGTCACCCGAACTTTTTCGAAAGCCTTCGGCCTCGCGGCGCTGCGCATGGGGCTGATCTTCGCGCATAAGGAAACTATCGACGCGCTGCACCGCGCGCAAAATCCCTTCGTGGTGAATTCCCTGGCGCTGCTCGCAGCGTGCGTCGCCATTCGCCACACCCGCCACGTGCGGCGTTACGTGAAGGAAGCGTTGCGCAATCGTCAAACCTTTTGCCGCTGGCTGGAGCGGAAAGGGCTCGCTTACGTGCCGAGCAAGGCGAACTTCGTCCTCACGCGCGTGGGCGAGCGCGCGCCGGAAATCGCCCGACGCCTGCGCGCCCAGGGCATCCTAGTGCGCGATTGGAGCTACGACCCGAAACTGCAGGGCTACCTGCGATTCACCATCGGCTCCACCGCCCAGACGCTGCGCCTGACAAAAGAATTGGAGAAGCTGCAAGACTTGATGGAGATCCAAAAGGGGGCTCCACGTACAATCCCCTACTCAACGGCAGGATGGTTTGCATGAAGCCGCGCAAAGCAAGTCTGCATCGCAAGACCGCCGAGACCGATATTCGTGTCCGATTGAACCTCGATGGTCGAGGGCGCTATGCGATTTCGACCGGCATTCGCTTCCTCGATCACATGCTCGAGCTCTTCACCCGACACGGCGGGTTTGATCTCGATCTCCAGGCGCGCGGCGATTTAGACGTCGACCAGCACCACACGGTGGAAGATGTCGGCATCGTTCTCGGCCAGGCCGTGCGCGAGGCACTGGGGTCCAAAAAAGGAATCAATCGCGCCGGCTACTTCATCATGCCCATGGACGAAACGCTGGCCGTGGCCGCCATCGATTTGAGCGGCCGACCGTATCTGGTGATGAAGGCGGCGATCAAGGCGCGACGCGTCGGCGACCTGCAGACGGAACTGCTGGAGGATTTCTTCCACGGCTTCGCGACCAGCGCCGCCGCCAACGTCCATCTGAAAGTGGCCTACGGCCGCTCCAGCCATCACGCCGTCGAAGCGTTGTTCAAGGCGTTGGCGCGTGCGCTGCGCTACGCCTGCTCGCGCGATTCCCGGCTGAAACGGCAGCTACCCTCCACCAAGGGGCTCCTATGATTGCGTTGCTCGACTACGGCGCCGGCAACGTCGGCTCGGTCCTCAAGGCGGTCCGCTACCTGGGCTACGACGCGCAGCCGGTCGATCAGCCCGGCCCGCTCGAGGACGCCGAGAAGGTCATCCTTCCCGGCCAGGGGCATTTCGGAGCCATGATGGACCGCATCAAAGAGCGGAAATTGCTTGAGCCGCTCCGGCGGAGAATCGCGGCGAACAAACCCTATTTGGGAATCTGCCTGGGTCTTCAGGCACTGTACGAAGCGAGCGACGAAGCGCCGGAAATCGCCGGACTCGGATTTCTTCGCGGGCGCGTCACACGCTTCGAAGGTATCGACAAGGTGCCGCAGGTCGGCTGGAACCAGTTGCAGGTCCAACGTGGCGACAAGCTGTTCCAGGGCATTGGCGAAGGCAGCTTCGTCTATTACTGCCATTCCTACTACGGACCGGTGACCGAGGACACCGTCGCGGTCACCGAATACGGCCAGACTTACGCCGCGGGGATCGAGCGAGGGAACATCTGGGCCGTGCAGTTCCACCCCGAAAAGTCCGGGGAAGTCGGATTGAAGGTGCTGAAGAATTTCCTCGAGCTGTAGTGGCGGTCGGAGCCTGTCCCCCGGCAGGCCGGGGGGACCGTCGAAGGCCGGCGCTCGCAGAGCGCCGCTACAAGAGAACCATGTTCGCCAAGCGCATCATTCCATGCCTGGACTGCAAGGACGGACGGGTCGTGAAAGGGATCCGGTTCATCAACTTGCGCGACGCAGGCGACCCGGGGGACCTGGCGGAAGCCTACAACCGCGAGGGCGCCGACGAACTCGTCATGCTCGACATCTCCGCCTCGCGCGAGGGCCGGGCGACGTTGATGGAGACGGTGAATCGCGTAGCGCGCAAGCTCTTTATCCCGCTCACCGTGGGCGGTGGCGTACGTTCGCTCGAGGACGGCCGCCGGTTGCTTTCCGCGGGCGCTGACAAGGTGGCTTTGAACACCGCCGCCGTCGAGACGCCGGAAGTCCTCACTGAACTCGCCTCGCTCTTCGGCAACCAAGCAGTGGTCGTGGCCATCGACGCACGACGCATTGGAAACTCGAAACTGGAAACTGGAAAGTCGAAATTGGAAAATGGAAAAACGAAGATCGAAAATCGAAACTCCGGTGAAGCTAGCTCCCGAATTTCCAATTTCGATTTTCGGATCTCTGATTCGTCCCGCTGGGAAGTCGTCACTTACGGAGGCACGCGCCCGACCGGGATCGATGCCCAGCGGTGGGCGAAACGCATTGCCGAGCTGGGCGCGGGCGAAATCCTCCTGACCTCGATGGACGCCGACGGCACGCAGGCGGGCTTTGATTGCGAACTCACCGCGACGATCTCCCGCGCCGTGCAGATTCCCGTCATCGCCTCCGGGGGCGCGGGCAACTTGGAGCACTTCGCGGAGGTCTTTGTGCGCGGCCACGCCGACGCGGCGCTCGCGGCGTCCATTTTCCACTACGAGCAGTACACGATTCGGGCCCTGAAGGAGTATCTTCGCGACCACGGTGTGCCAGTGCGATTGAAGTAAGAAGCTGTTGAAAGTTGAGAGTCGAGAGTTGAGAGTAGAAACTCGAGGGACGTGAAGCCTTGGCTTTTGACTCTTGACTCTTGACTCTTAACTTTTGACATTTGACTTTTGCCTTGCCCCCAAAATGATCATTCCCTGCATCGATCTCATGGACGGCAAAGTGGTCCAGCTAGTCCAGGGCAGAGAGAAGGCCCTTGAACTGCCGGACCCGATTGCTGTGCTGGAAAAGTTCGCCGATTACTCTGAAATCCAGGTCGTCGATCTCGATGCCGCCATCAAGGGTGAGGGATACAGCAACGCGGGCATCGTGCGCGAACTCTGCGTGCGCAAGCCGTGCCGCGTGGGTGGCGGGATCCGCAGCGTGGAGCGCGCACGCCAGGTGATCGCCGACGGCGCGCACAAGGTGATCGTGGGCAGCTCGGTTTTTGCCGGCGAAGGCGTCAATCACGATTTCCTCCGTTCGCTCACCGCGGCGGTGCCCCGCGAGAAGATCATCATTGCCGTCGATTCGCTTGGCGATCGCGTGGCCATTCACGGCTGGCGCGAGATGCTGCCCTTCACCTCACGCGAAGCCTTGCCGCAAATCGAACCTTATTGCTCGGAATTTCTCTGTACCTATATCGACGCGGAAGGGAAACTCCAAGGGACGAATCTCGACTGGTTCCGCAGCCTGCGCGCCGTGACCGAACTTCCCATCACCGCCGCCGGCGGCGTGACGACGGACGAAGAAATCCGCGCCCTGGAAGAGATGGGCATGCACGCCGCCCTGGGCATGGCCATCTACCGTAAGATTTTTCCCGAGTTGTTTGGGGGGTAGGGGAGGGCTCTGCGCTCCCGCTCCGCACCACGCGGTGCAGGGCCTGCGGGAGCCCGAAGGGCTCTCCTACCCAGACGGGAAATTCATGCGGCGCAGGAGATCCTGAAAGCGCGGGTCGGAGCGCAGAGGGTCCCACGTGGCATACATTTTGAGCATCCACATGCTGCCCGTGCGCTCCTGATAAGCTCTTTGGAGCCATTCGATAGCTTGGTCTTTCTCTCCTAGCCCGGCGTACACCTCAGCGACCTTGTATGCATCGACGTACCTTGTCTTGGCGACCTTCTTGAAACCTTCTAGGATTCTCCGGGCCTCAGCCCGTCTCCCCGAGACGGCATAGACATAACCCACTTCGGCGGCCTCCAATTGATGCTCTGCCGGGTCTGCATACTCTTCTATCTTTTCGCACTCGGCCAGAGCCTGCGTGTGCCTTCCCATAAAGGCGTACGTCTGGGCCAAGTTTGTACGAACCCACGGGAGGTTCGGGTCCAGTTCGAGCGCTTTCTGTAAATAAGGTAGGGCTTCGTCGTAGTGGCGGTTGACGAAGTAGGCCCACCCGATGTCTGCAAGTACTCTCGGCCCGAGCGGGTCGAGCTGTTGGGCCAACCGGCCTTCGGCCACCGCTTGGTCGAATCTCCCCATGCTCGCCAAATACGTCATGTACGTGGTGTGCGCCACCGCACTGTTAGGATTGAGCTCGACGGCCCGCTTACCCTCCCTTTCGGCGCCTGCCCAATCCCAATCGTGTTGCCACCTTATGGCGGCCAGTGAGGCATGGGCTTCCGCCAGCGCATCGTCAATCTCCAGTGCCCTTAGTGCTGCCGCTCGCGCCTTCGGCCTTGCGTCCTTCGTGGGTATGTAGGCAAAGCCTCCGCCAAGGTAGGCGTAGCAATAAGCCACTCCGCATACGCGAGCGCATTGCCGGGATCCTTTTCTATTGCCTGCTGGAAGTATTCGATTCCTTTCATGAAGCCTTCGAATGTCGACTTTGCGGCGTGATAGCGGCCGTAGATATAGAGCTGATAGGATTCAGGGTCTACCGGGCGGGCGCGGGCGAGCCGCGCTTGGACATCCGGCGTCACGTTGGCTTTGATCTCATCAGCGATGGCGCGCGCGACTTCGCCCTGCAATGCCAGCACGTCCCGCAAGTCGCGCTCGTAGTTCCGCGCCCACAGATGACGTTCGGGCACGGCCCCAATCAACTGCGCGGTGACTCGAACCCGATCCCCGGAGCGGAGCACCGAGCCTTCGATCACCGCATCCACTTTCAACTGGCGAGCGATTTCTTCCAGACCGCCTTGCCGCCGAGCGCCTTTGAAGCGCATCACGGAGGTCCGCGAGATCACACGGAGCGAGCCGATCTGGCCTAGTTCCGCGATCAGCGCGTCGGTCATGCCGTCGGCGAAGTATTCTTGCTCGGGATCGCGCGAGAGATTTTCCAGCGGCAGGACGGCAAGGGATTCGATTTTGGGTGGGGGCATCCCGGCAAGCCGGGACCGTGCCCCTACAAGCGACATCATCCGGTCGCGCAGCCCGGCGACGTTGAGGGCTGCGAGCAAGGCCAGCACCGCGATCAGGCCCAATCCCGCCACCGCAATGTAGGGGAGGGGTCGGCCCTCCCGCGGGCGGGCGTAGCCCGCCCCTACCCCCCGCGCCGATTCCGTATCCCGCTTCAGACGTTGCAGGTCGGCTTTCAGGTCCGCCGCCGTCTGGTAGCGCAGCTTGCGGTCTTTCTCCAAAGCCTTGTTGAGGATGCTTTCCAGTTCCTGCGGTAACTCAGGATTCAGACGCACGGCTGAAATGGGCGCTTTGTGGAGGATGGAATCAAAAATCATACCGGGAGACTCACCCGAGAAACCTCGCCGCCCTGTCGCCATCTCATAGAGCACCAGCCCGAAGCTGAACAGGTCCGTACGCGCATCGACGTCCTCCGCGCGTACCTGCTCGGGCGACATGTATTCGACCGTCCCCACCGCCATCCCGCTGCTGGTCAGCGGCGTTTCCGCAGTGGTAGAGACGCCAGCAGCTTCCTCTTTCCGCCCGCGCTCCGGCACCAGCTTGGCCAGCCCGAAGTCCAGCACCTTGGGTTGACCCCGCCTGGTGATGAAGATATTCGCCGGCTTGATGTCGCGATGGATGATGCCTTTCGAGTGCGCGGCGTCGAGCGCGTCGGCGATCTGGATCCCCAGGTCGAGGATTTCGTCGGTTCGTAGCGCCGCCGTCCCGGCGGCATGCCGGCCAGAGGCCGGCGCTACACCAATCCGCTGCTTCAGCGTCTGGCCCTCAAGGCATTCCATCGCCAGGAAGGGCTTCCCCTCATGTTCCCCGATTTCGTAAATCGTGCAGATGTTGGGATGGTCGAGGGCCGAGGCGGCCCGCGCCTCGCGGCGAAAGCGCTCGAGGAATTTCGGGTCTTGGGCCAGTTCTTCCGGCAGGAACTTCAACGCCACGGAGCGGCCCAGTTGGGTGTCCTCGGCCTTGTAGACCACACCCATGCCCCCGCCACCGAGCTTTTCAAGAATGCGATAGTGAGAAACGGTCTTGCCGGTCATGAGGAGAGAACCTCACCGGCTCTACGTGGCTCGCATCTTAGGCCGCAGCGAAGGGCAAGTCAACACGCCGCGGCGGGTAGCGTCACCACGCACGAAGAAATCCGCGCCCTCGACGAAATGGGCATGCACGCCGCCCTGGCGATGGCTATTTATCGCAGGTTGTTCCAGGAATTGTTTCTGGCGTAGCCTGGTGGACGTTGTTTGATTACAACCAGTATGAGAAATGCTTTTCGAAGGTTCTATTGAATGTTAAGAGCGGCTCGTAGGCAGGATTCACTGCCTCAGCAATCGAGTCAAAATAGTTGGCGTAGGCTCTTTTGAACTCTCGATAAAGCCAGTAGATGTTGACCACCAGTACTTTTTCTCTTTTGCCATATACCCAATCCTTGGCCTCCCTGTCTTCATGAGTTATGAAGACCTACTTGCCGCAAAAACCGTGAACAAGAGAGTTTCGGAATGCAAAGTATATGAAGTCGCTGAGTGGCTTCGTCTTGCCGTCGGGAGCAGGGCGCCTGTCCCTTAGATTGGGATCAACCTCCTCTAACACTCTCTGGAAATGACGGTTTGAATTATTCCCTGGATCTCCGTACCTGTAGCTGCCCAACCACTCAACACCCACGCAAGTCATTATCGCAAGTGGGAATGGTGTCCAAAGGTCGCGCGTCGCCAAATGGTCAGTCTGTGAGATTAGGTAATCATCAACCCTCACCTTAAGAGCCGAGACCCGATCCGGCAAGCTAAGACTTTTCATCTCGTCAGCATAAACCGGCCCCGGGTGCCCACGAAACTCAGGGCCAAAATACGTCCGTTCTATACTTTCGATGTCCATGCCCTACCCACCTCGTCTCTTATCCTTTTCGAAAGCATGCGAGTCAGTCCACATAAATCCGCGGCACGCGCTTGCCGATGGAGCAGAGGACTTCGTAGGGAACGCTACCGACTTCCTGGGCGATCTCGAGCGCGGTGATTGAGCAGTGCTCCGACTTGCCGATGAGGATGACCTCGTCGCCGACGGCGACGCCCGGAATATCGGTGACGTCGAGGAGCGTAAGGTCCATGGAGATGTTGCCGGCGATGCGTGCGCGCTGGTCGCGGACGATGGCGCGCCCGCGGTTGGAGAGCGCGCGGCTCAGTCCGTCGGCATAGCCCACGGGCACCGTAGCGATGCGCGAAGGCCGTCGCGTGTGGAAAGCCGCGCCGTAGCCGAGCGGTGTGCCGCTCGAGACATCCTTCATGTACACTACGCGCGATTTGAAGGTGAGGATGGGCTCAAACTCCGAAAGACCTTTCGGCTCCCGTCCCGGCGGCGAGACGAGCGGCAGGCAGTAACCGAAGAGCAGCGCGCCGACGCGCACCAGGTTTTCGAGAAACTCCAGCCCGGCCAGCAGCGCCGCACTGTTCGAGACGTGAATCCACTCCGGGTCGATCCCAAGCGCGCGCAATTGCTCGAGTGCGGCCCGGAATCGCGTGGCCTGCTCCTCGGTCTGAGAAGCCACGAGGTCCTCCGCCGAGGCGAGATGAGTGAAGAACCCGGTGAGCCGCAGGCCTTCCAGCTCGCGATAGTGGTCGACGAACGAAGCCAGCCGGTCGAGCGGCAATCCCAGGCGGCCCATGCCGGTGTCCACCTTGAGGTGG
>DATKYV010000151.1:0-7361 GCA_035528275.1 Terriglobia bacterium
AATCATTGTAGCGACGCACGCCCACATCGATCACGTGGGTGGAATCGAGAAATTGCAGAAGGCCACGGGAGCCGCCGTCCTCATGCACCGCGAAGACTTGCCCCTTTATCAGAACCTGGCGACACAGGCGGCGTGGCTGGGTGTCAAGGCGCCGGGTGTTGTCGAAGTTGACCAGTTTTTGAAAGCGGGTGACGCGGTTCGCTGCGGGTCGCTGGCGCTGGAAGTGCTGCACACGCCAGGGCATTCGCCCGGCAGCCTCTCACTTCATATGCCCGGCGAGCACCGCAGGATTTTCAGCGGCGATACGCTGTTTCAGGGCAGCATCGGCCGCACCGATTTGTGGGGTGGCTCACTCGACAAGATCCTTCGCTCTATCCGCGAAACCCTGCTGCCTTTTCCCGACGAAACTCCTGTCTTTCCCGGCCACGGCCCCGCCACCACCATCGGCGAAGAGCGCGAATCGAATCCGTTCTTGCAGGGGCTGTAACGCCCGCCTTCAGGTTGGCACCTCTCCCACTCCAGGAGACTCATGCGATGCGCGCCCGTGTAGCGGCGGGTTTAGCCCGGTAAGGCATGTGGCGGCCTAAAGCCGCCTCTACTCCCGGAAAATTATGCGGCGATGTAGCGCCGGCCTTTAGGCCGGCATCGTCGATGCCCACCTGAAGGTGGGCGCTACTCCGGGAAATTCATCCGCCGCACGAGGTCCTGGAAGCGGGGGTCGGAACGCAGGGAGTCCCAGGCAGGCCACCTTTGAAGGGTTAGCATCGTCCAATTGCGCTGCTCGTAGGCCTTTTCCAGCCAGCGAAGCGCCTCTTCCTTATGGTTCGCTTCCGCATTTGCCATGGCAAGAACGAAAAGCTGCACTGGCTGGCCCTGCCGGCGTTTCTTTTCGAGCTGCTCCATGTGCCAATCCTTGAAGGCCTGCCAACCTCTGGACTCATAGACCTTTCGGCCTGCCGGCATATCCTCCGCGCTGAGCCCAAGGACGTGGGGCCACTTTTCTACGATGGCGATGTGTTCGTCATACATGCCCTTCAGTTGGTAAGAATACGAAACAGTAGGCTGCGCCATGCCGGCGTCGGGGTTGTATTCCAGCATACGCTTCGCTTCCCTAAGGGCATCGTCGTACCGCCGTGCGTAGAGGTAAACCCTGAGCAGAACCTCGCGGGGGGCAAAGGGGTCCAACTCGACGGCCCGCTTAGCTGCGGCCTCAGCATCCTCCAGACGCCCCATGGAGACCAGAAAGTCGGCATGCAGGCCGTGGAAATCGGCACGGTTCGGTGCCAGCTCGATGGCGCGCTTGATTTCTCTCTCCGCTCCCGGCCAGTCCCACTCATAGTTATCCTTGACATAGCCCAGAGAAGCGTGGCCTTCCGCGAGGGTTTCATCCAATTCCAGGGCCTTTGTCGCCGCCGCCTTGGCCTTCGGGAAGCCCTCCTTCGGCGTCAAGAAATCGTAGTTGGCGAGTAGATTGTAGCAGTCCGCTAACCCCGCCCAAGCCACGGCGTAACCGGGGTCATTCTCAAGAGCCTGCTCGAAGTAAGCGATCGCTTTCTTATACCCATCCTCTGTCCTCTTGTTCCAGAAGTATCGGCCTCGAAGATAGGCCTCGTAGGCTTCGGGGTCGACGGGGTGAGCGCGGGCGAGGCGCGCCTGAACATCAGGCGTCAACTTAACTCTGACTTCATCGGCAATGGCGCGGGCGACTTCACCTTGCAAGCTCAGCACATCGCGGAGGTCACGTTCGTAGCTTTCGGCCCAAAGGTGGCGGTCGGTGGGGGCGTGCAGCAGGTTGGCTGTGATGCGCACGCGGTCGCCGGAACGCTGCACCGTGCCTTCCACGACGGCGTCCACGTTCAACTCGCGTGCAATCTCGGGAAGCGGCTTCGTTGTCCCTTTGTACTGCATCACCGAGGTCCGCGAGATTACCCGCAGCGCGCTGATCTTGCCGAGACTGGTAATCAGTTCGTCGGTCATGCCGTCCGCGAAGTAATCCTCGTCAGGATTCCGGGAGAGGTTTTCGAGCGGTAGGACGGCGATGGATTGGATTTGTAGGGGTGGTTCGCGAACCGCCCCTACGGCCCGCATTACGCGATCGCGCAGGCCGGCGACGTTGAAGGCGATAACTAGCGCCGCGGTCGCGGCCAATACAGCCACCGCCAGCGCGGCGATCCGCCACTGTAGCGGCGATGTCCTCATCGCCGCCCAGAGCACCGGTGGGGACACCGGCGCTACAGTAGGGGCGGGTTTCAAACCCGCCCCTACATTTACCGGGGAAATAAACCGGTACCCGCGCCGCGGAAGGGTTTCGACGAAGCGCGGGTTCTCCGCTGAATCGTCCAGCGCTTGGCGCAGCTTCTTGACCGCCGTGGCCAGGCCATGCTCGAAATCGACGAAGGTGCCTTGCGGCCAGAGCTTCTTCTGCAACTCCTCGCGCGTCACCATCTCGGCTGGGCGTTCGAGCAGCATGGCCAGAACGTCAATCGGCTGCCCGTGCACCTTGATCATTCGCCCATGTTTGAGCAGCTCACCGGAGCGCAGGTCAACTTCGAAAACGCCGAAGCGAATCAGGCGTGGAGGCGAGGCGGGATCAGGCATGGCAGGCGCTCCACTTTGGGCAGAGTTTACCACTCAATCTACCTGCATAGAACACACTCGTTGCGGGGAGGGAACGTCGGGGTTGGTGCGCGCATCCTCGATTCATCGGACCACTCCGCTCATTCGCCGGCGGCGGGGAGCGCGAATACGCAAACCAAGCCAAGGACAAGGAGAGTTTTCATAAATGCCTTGTCGGGGGGATTCGCCGTCTTCGGCCGGACTTCTCTATCTTTAGCCTACTGCGGGCGCTGACCGCCGCCGGGCAGTCCCGGCCACTCGGATTCCTTGGCGCTCAGCGCCCGGTCGAGATTAAACGCCGCGCTGATCAAAGCCAGGTGCGTAAACGCCTGCGGAAAGTTGCCCAGCGCTTCGCCGCGCGCCCCGGTCTGCTCAGCGTAGAGGCCCACGTGATTGGCGTAGCCGAGCATCTTCTCGAAGACCAGCCGGGCTTCTTCCAGCCGGCGGCGGTCGACGCGCCCGGCGCGCGTCAGGGCCTCGACCAGCCAGAACGTGCACATGTTGAAGGTCCCCTCTTCGCCTTCCAAGCCGTCGGGAGATTTCTCCACGTTATAGCGATGAACCAGGCTGTTCGAGACCAGCCCGCCATGGCTGGGCGACTGATTGATCGCGTCGAGGGTGTTCAGCATGCGCGGGTCGGTGGGCGACATGAAGAAGACCAGGGGCATGATGAGATTCGCCGCGTCGAGGGCGTCGCTGCCGTAAGACTGCACGAAGGCTCGGCGTTTTGCGCTCCATCCCCGCTGCATAATCTCTTCGTAGATTTGGTCGCGAGTCCTCAGCCAGCGGTCGCGGTCAGCAGGGAAGGAGCGCTTATCGGCGAGCCGCAGGCCGCGGTCCAGGGCCACCCAGCACATCACCTTGGAGTAGACGAAATGCCGCGCCGCGCCCCGCACTTCCCAGATGCCACGGTCTTCCTGCTGCCAGTGGTCGCAGACCCAGTTGACGAGCCGACGCAGGTAAGTCCAGAGATCGTAAGAGATGGGACTTCCGTACTTGTTGTAGAGGTAGGCGGAGTCCATCAGCTCGCCGTAAATGTCGAGCTGCATCTGGTTGTGCGCGGCGTTCCCCACGCGCACGGGCCGTGAGCCCTTGTAGCCCTCCAGTTGGTCCAACGTTTCCTCGGTGAGCTTGTGCCGGCCGTCGAGCGCGTACATGATCTGCAGAGATCCGTCGGGTTCGATCTCATGACTGCGGGCCTCGAGCCATTGCATGAACCGCGCCGCTTCCTGCGTGAAGCCGATCCGCAAGAAGGCGTAAAGGGTGAACGCCGCGTCCCGGATCCAGGTGTAACGATAGTCCCAGTTGCGCCCGCCACCCACCGCTTCCGGCAGGCTGCAGGTGGGGGCGGCGACGATGGCGCCGGTGGGCTGATGGGTCAGCATCTTCAGGACCAGGGCTGAGCGGTAGACCATTTCGCGCCAACGGCCCGTGTACGTGCACCTGGAAATCCAGCGAAGCCAGTAGTGGACCGTGTGTTCGAAGAGCCGGTCTGCCTCCTCTCTCTTCAGAGGGTTGCCGCACCCGCTGCCCGACGGCAGTTCTTGGAAAAGGAACGTCGCGGAGTCGCCCTCCTCCAGGACGAATTCCGCGGTGACGCCGCCCTCGCCGTCCTGCTTCATGGGAACGGATGCCGCCAGTCCCGCGCTGAGGGCGCGCGAGTGGAAACTCACGCCCTGTGCGGCGCATTCCTGGATCTCATGCTTGTCGCGAGCGAAGTTGAACGCCGGACGGCACTCCAGCCGAAAAGCCATCGTGCCGCGCACCGCCGTGACGCGCCGCACCAACTGATGCTTCCCGTGCCAGGGGCCCACCTCCTCCACGGGCATGTAGTCGGCGATCTCACCGACGCCGTCGGTGGAAAGAAATCGCGTGATCAGGACGTTGGTGTCGGGCCAGTAGAATTGCTTGGAGGTTACGTCGTCGATGACCGGCGAGATCCTGAATCGCCCTCCCTTCTTGTCGTCGAGGATAGCCGCGAAGATGCTGGGAGAATCGAAATTGGGGAAACACAGCCAGTCGATCGAACCGTCCAAACCCACCAGGGCGACCGTGTGAAGGTCGCCGATCACGCCGTAGTTCTCCAGGGGACGGTAGGCCATGGATACTCCGTCACTTGAGCAGAGGCAAGATTGCTTTGAACTCCGGAGTGCCGCTGACGCGCAGGAGTTCGTAGACCATCATCTCCGTGGAGCTGATGACGGCTCCGGCGCGCTGCATTCGGTCCAGGCCGATCTGCCAGTTCTCGCGCGTCCGCGACGACGTGGCGTCCGCGGCGACGTGGACCAGATACCCGGACGCGAGTGCGCCCAAGACGGTCTGCATGACGCAAATGTGACTTTCCACGCCCGCCACCAGCAGGGAATTGGCGAGCGGGGCGCGGTCCTTCAAGTGAGGGAGAAACCCCGGCTCTCCAAAACAACCGAAACTCGTCTTCTCGAGTGGCTCGATGCCCGGCGTCGCCTGCCTGATCTCCGGGATGATGCTCCCCAGGCCCTTCGTATAGTGCGAGGTGAGAACCACTGGCATCTTCAAGACCTCTGCCAGCTTGAGCAGCATCTGACAATTTCGAATGACGCGTTCGGGCTCAAAAATCGCAGGGACTAGCTTGGTCTGCAGATCCAGGACCACCAGCGCCGAGGATCGGTGGTCGAGAAGCTGCGAAATCGAGTTGGGATTAGTGGCCATGAAGTGCTGCTCCGCAGTTATTCGTTTTTCGTCAAAACATCGTAGTGACCCGAAAGGGCGCGTCGATTATATCAGCAATGACCACGCTCAACCGGGTCTTCCAGCGTTTGGCCTTTGCGTTTCAAGGCGCAGTTCGGTATAAAGGCTCCTGACGAACGTGCGAATTCTGATTGCGACTCGCGCGGAAGGCGAAGTCGCGTGAGGCTCAGGCTGAGGTCGGCAGGATGACAAGTACGGATATGCGAAGGAAGTGCCGGGCGAAGTCAACGTATCGCGGGTCACAGGTGATCTTCGGTGAGCGACAACACCTGCGGGAGGTGCTGTACTCCGTCCGGCGGACAAGACTCCCGCAGGCGCGAAAACAGACGGAGATACGGAAGCTCGAACGGCTCATCGAAGCAAGGGATGAAGAGTTGAACCGCATCAACCCTTCTTGGGACCGAAAGTTCAAGAAGGCCCACAACCCGGCGACCACTTCGCAAGAATTGTTGCGGCTGGCAGCATTGCTTTCCCGCGGTGACTACCTGTTGGCGCGCGTTCTCACCGAGCACAAGAACGCGCCGGGTGAATTGCTGGCGCGACTTTCCAATCATCCCTATTCCGCCGTGCGCGAGAACGTGGCGCGCCACCCCAACACTCCGGTGGAGATTCTGCGGAACTTGGCGGCGGACACCAGTGATACTCTCTGGTTTCTGGTGGCATGCAACCCCTCGATTCCCGACCACCTCCGGGAGCGGCTGCGCGAGCGCATGAAAACCATGGCGTAGCGGCAACCCGCACCAAAATAAAGGCTTAGTAGAATCTTTCTCACCGTTCTCACTGTTCTCCACCTTCTCATTCGAGAGAGACAATTTGGTTGGTCTCCAAATTGGACCATTTGGCTCTTTACATTCCTTGTTCAGACGCTTAGATTGGCCTGTATACACAGGCCAGGAGGTCCTGCCCCGTGCTCATCACTCTTGATCCGAGCCAGCACAAGCCGCTTTACGTCCAGATTCGCGATCAGATCCGCCAGCGCATCGTCTCCGGCGACATCAAAGTCGGCGAGCGTCTGGAGCCCAGCCGCGAGCTTGCCAAGCGCCTGGGGGTACATCGCACGACGATAGCGAACGCCTATGCCGAGCTGGAAGCCGAGGGGCTGATTGAGGGCACGGTAGGCCGCGGCACGTTCATTTCCCCTCTGGCGGCCACGCTGCGGTCCGGCGAGCGCATTCGGCGGCGCGCCGCCAACGACTTTCTCTGGGACGGCCTTTTCGCCCAGCCGCAGGAGGACGATTCCCTCGGCCGCCTGATGGCCAGCGCGCTCGACCCGGGGGTGATTTCTTTCGCCGCCACGCACGGTCCTCCCGACCTTGGCCCCGCGGACCTGGTCCGGCGGGCCACGGAGGCGGTTTTCCGCCGCGAGGGTGGGAAGCTGCTCATGTACGGCTCCAGTGATGGCTACCCGCCCCTCAAGCGGTATTTGCAGGGCCGATTGCGCCGCGACGGCATTCCGGTGGAGCTTGACGAAATTCTCATTGCCAGCGGTTGCCAGCAATCGCTTGACCTGATCCGTCGCGCCCTGATCGCCCCCGGCGAAGCCGTCGCCATCGAAAATCCGACTTACACGGGTTTATGGAACGTATTTTCCATGCCCGGAGTCCGCCGCATCGGGATTCCGGTGGGCGACGATGGAATGGATCTGGATATTCTGGAAGCGGCGCTCGACCAGAACAAGGTGAAACTGATTTTCGCCAGCCCGAATTTCCATAATCCCACGGGGCGCACCATGTCGCTTGCCGGGCGCAAGCGGCTGCTGGAGCTGGCGGGGCGCTTCCAGGTACCCATTGTCGAAGACGACATCTACGGCAGCCTCCGTTACCGCGGCCGCGAGCTACCGCCTCTCAAGGCGCTCGACACGGCGGGCCTGGTCATCTACGTCAACAGTTTTTCCAAAGTGGGATTCTCGGGATTCCGCGTGGGCTGGATTGTGGCGCCGGCCCGCGTCATCGAGCGCCTGCGTCCGGTGAAGCAATTGGCCGACCTGCACACCAACATCCTGGGGCAGGCCATCCTGG
>DATKYV010000152.1:0-3766 GCA_035528275.1 Terriglobia bacterium
GGCGCGTCCCAGTTCCATGGGGTTCTTCACCTGAAGCTTGAATTCCGTCTCTGCTTCCTTCTTCCGCAATAGAAACAGCGCGATGCCGAGACACAACAGCGTCGGCACGGCAATCGGCACGGTCAATGCCCAGCCGAGCGCGGGATCGATCACGAACGTCAGGAAGAGCACACGGAAGAACATGATGGTCGAAGCGATGACAATGCCCAGCGCGAAATAGCGCGCCGCCGAGGGCTCCGACTCGCGGGCCTTCTGGGAGAGGCCGAAGGTCGTGGCGGTGCTCGAAGCCAGCCCGCCCAGGAATCCGGTGACGGCGATGCCGCGCCGCGCCCCCCAGAACCGCATCATAACGTAGCCCACCATGCTGACGGCGGAAATCAGAACCACCAGCCACCAGATGAGCCGCGGATTCAAGACATCGAATGGCCCGAAAGTTCGATCGGGCAGCAAGGGCAGGATAATCACCGTCACGATGCCGAATTTCAGGATGGCAAATATTTCGTCCTTCTGAATCTTCTCCGCCAACTGGTGCAGCGGGGCTTTCATGGAGAGGACAAGCGTCGTGACCACGGCGAACGTGGCGGCGGGAATCAAGAAGCCCAGCGCCGTCAGCGCGCCGAAGATGAACGCCAGGACGGCCACGAATTCCGTGGTTGCGCCCTTGTGCGGACCTTGGGCGGTCATCACGTATGCCGCCACCGCCAGGGCGCAAACTCCCGCCAGCGCCACCGGCAGCACCCAGGAGAACCCGGCCTTCGCCGCCAGCGCGGCGAGAAATCCCGTCAAGGTGATAAGGGGAAATGTCCGGACGCCGGCGAAGAGCGACTCCTCTTCGCGCTGCGAGTGTTCACGCTCCAGGCCGATGAGCAGGCCCATCAGCAGGGCCATTCCGCCGTTGTAAGCGATTTCGAGGTAGGTGGGCATCAGGGGGAAACTGTCTCGAGCGTCACCCGGTCGGTTGAATCCCAACCGGCATAATAAAGCTCCACGTTGAGTCCCGGGAAATCCTTGGTCAGCGCATTCCGCGCCCGGCGCAAATCCTCCCCCTGCCGCTGGCGGGGCTCAGACGCCGAGTGCAGGAAGAACGGCAACGATTTGTACCAGCCGCAATCCTGATGGGCGATCAGGACGATTCTCTTGGGCGCGTGCGTCTCCAACAAGAAGCGGAGCCATTTCCGGCTCGCCCAGGAAAACTTGGGAAGGTACTCCACCAGAGTCAGGCACTGCGGGCCGCCGGGGATGGCCAGCAGGTCATAGTCCTCGTCGAGGTTCAACCCCAGATTGAGGAATTCGTACAACCCCGCCTGAAAACGATGGTCGCTGCAGTGAACGACAAGGACGTCGGTATCCGTCCGCTTCACTTTCGACGACGGTTGGTAGTTGGACATGTTGGGCTGTGGCTCGTCATCTGCTGCTTGGGACTTGGGAGCGGCTTTGTCTGCGACACCGGCTATTTCTGTTTACTCTCTCCGGCCCTCGGGGCTGGTTTGGATGCAGCAATCTCTTCCGCAGACTTGCCGGCGGCGGCGAGCTGTCCGCTGCCTGCTCCGAGCTGGGCAAGCACACCGGGAATATCAAGTCCCAGGGCCTGCAACTGCTGGAGGAGGCTGAAGACCAGCGCCGGTCCGGTTTTCGCGATGCGCCCGATGCCGCCCGTCCCGTCGCCAACCCCGCCACCGTTCCCCTGTTCGATCACCACCACTTTGTCGATGTTCCCGAGCGGCGCGGCGACGGCGCCGAAAATGCTCGCCGACGACTGCAAGATGTTGGGAAGCTTTTCCAGGATCGTCTGAAGTTTCGCCGCGTCGTTGAATTGCTTCCAGGCTTCGGCCTTCTTCAGGATAGCCTGCGCTTCCGCCACGCCCTGCGCCTCAATGGCGCGAGCCTGCGCGAGCCCGATGGCTTCGACTTTGGCTGCCTCAGCCCGGCCTTCCGCTTCCACCGCTGCCGCGCGTCCCATACCTTCCTGTTTCAGCTTCTCCTGCTGGGCCTGGGCCAGGGCAATCTGAGCGGACTTCTGACCCTCCGCATCGAGGATTGCCGACTGCTTCTTGCCTTCGGCGCGCACAATGGCCGCCTGCCGTTCGGCTTCCGCGCCCTTGATGACCGTGGCTTCGAGCTCCTTCTGCTTTCTCAGGACCTCCTGCTCCTGAACAGCGATTTGTTCCTGGGTGCGGGATCTCTCCACACGGACTTCTTCGGTCACGACAGCCTGCTTCGCCTTGGCATCGGAAAGCGGGCCGGCTTGGGCGGATCTCGCCTTTTCGGTCTCGATTTCGGCCTGATACTGCGCCTGTTTAACCTGGAATTCTCGATTGGCTGCCGCGATCAGCGCATCGGCCTCGAATTTCGCTTTCTCGCCTTCCTGCATCGCCAGTGACGACTTGATCTTGGCGTCGCGCGTGGCCTCAGCCTCACCGATGGTGGCGTCGCGCTTCACTTCCGCCGTGCGTTTCCGGCCGAGGGCGTCCAGGTAACCTTCTTCGTCGCTGATTTCCTGGATGGTCAGCACGTCCACGCCGATGCCCATGCGCTCCAAATCGACCGTGGCTTCCGATGTCAGCTTCTGGGCAAAACTCTGACGGTCGTTATTGATCTCTTCCACGGTCAGCGTGCCCAGGATCGAGCGCAGGTGGCCTTCCAGGGTTTGAAAGATGACGCGCTGGATTTGTTCTTGCGACATCCCCAGGAAGCGTTCCGCTGCCGCGGCCAGAGACATGTCGTCACCTTTAATCTTGACGTTGGCCACCGCTTTCACCGATACGGGCACGCCCTGCAACGTGTACGCCCTGTGGATTTCCAGGGGAATGGCAAAGACGTTCAACGCCAGGTAGTCCACCTTCTCGAGCAGCGGCCAGCGGAAAGCCGCACCGCCCTTCACCATGCGATAGCCCACATACTTGCCGTCCGCCAGCTTCCGCTTGCGCCCGCTGAAGATGGCCACGACGTTGGGGGGCACTTTTAGATAGTTGCGGGCAAAGAGGAACATGGCCATGAAAAAGGCCAAGACCACCAGCAGGACTATTACGGGAATCAAATATTGGGCAATCAATTCCGAAAGTTCCACGACCATCCTCCTTGCTGCGCCGACTGCCCGCTGGGTTTCGGGAAGGCATTGGAGCTCAACCCCAGGCAAGCCCGCGGGCCGCTCCTATCCGGCGCGTCGAACCAAGACTGTTTCGCCAACGACGGCTTCCACCTTGACCAGAGTATTGGCGGGAATCTCTTCTCCATCCTGCGATCGGGCGATCTTCTCGACGACGCTTTCTCCCAGCGCGCAGCGCACCTGCCCCACTCCACCCTTGGGGATGGCCACGCTGACCTCTCCCGTTTTGCCCACCAAGTCGCCGACGCGAACCTCGCTCGAGGCCTCCTGTCCGTGCAGGAAGGACACGAAGAGATAAATCAGCCCGCCGAAAACCAGTCCGCTGGCGAGACCCATCGCCGTGCTCACCCCGACGCCGTATCCCAGGTGACTGCCGATGGCGCCAAAACCGCCAAAAGCGGTGATGAAGACACTGATGATCCGGCTGCTGAGAAAGCTGGTCCCGCCTCCGTGACCGTCGACATCGCCACCTATGTCGAACTCATGGCCGCCGAAAAGATCTCCCAAGTCAAAGAGTTCGCCGATCACGAGGCTGATGAGAAGAAAGAGAAATCCGATGGCCGCCAGACCCAGAAAGACGGCGAAAGCCGTAACGGCCAAGATCATGGACATGGACTCGTGCCTCCCCCGGACGAGGGCGCAGGTCACGTCTGCTGGAAA
>DATKYV010000153.1:0-3776 GCA_035528275.1 Terriglobia bacterium
CCGTGCTTGTGCGTGGTACGCAGCTCGACGGCCTCAAAGCCCGTGGCCTGGCAATTCTTGATGATCGTGTCGATGTCCCAGTCCTTGGCCAGGTTGTAGGTAACCGTCCCCAGCTTGAAGGGAGGCGCGGAACTTTGCGGGGAAGCGGCCTTCGCCACGCCCGCCGCAGGCACTCCGAGCGCTCCCGCGCCTGCGACCCCCAGGATTCCCGTTTTGATGAACGATCGCCGGCTGTTCTCTGACATGAGTCCGCCTCCTTCACGAAATGATGGCGTTGCGATTCAAAAAGGGATGCTATTCTACTGCCAACTCGTCGTTGCAAGAAGTGATGTCTTGAACAAGAACTTTCGCCCGCGGAGGTGCGCCATGCAGCGTCGCCGGTTTTTCAAAGCTCTGGGAGGTTCTGCCGCCATGGGAGCCCTCGGCGCGGCCGGTTTTCCTCCTTCACCGCCTGCCCGGGCCGGCGAGAACAATTTCGCGGAAGTCCCCGCCGTCAGCCCCGGCGACCTGGAAGCGTACTTCACGGAAGAAAGGCTCCGGCGAGCCATTGACACCACGCGCTCGCTGGATGGAATCAGATTCGAAGTCGTCGCCTACAACTTCCCGAGCTGGCATCCCAGCCCGTACATGGAAAAGATCTTCGGCAAGGGCTGGACGGAATACGAACCGCTCAAGAATTCAAGACCGCTCTATCCCGGCCACCTCTTCCCCAAGTATCCGCTGTGGGGCTATTTCAATGAGGCCGACCCGGCGTGGGCGGAGCGGGAAATCGAGACCGCCGCCGAATTCGGCATCGACGTTTGGATGATCGACTGGTACTGGCACAGCGGAACGATGTTCTACCACGAGCAGCTCGAAGACGGCTTCCTGAAGGCGCGGAACCAATCCAAGTTGAAATTCGCGCTGATGTGGGCCAACCACCACTGGAACAACGTCTACCCGGCACGCTCGGTGGGAGAAGCCGCGACGCTCCTGCCTCAGCTCCACAGCGAAGAGGACACGCTCCGGGCCTTCGACTACTGCATCGAGCACTACTTCCACCAGCCCAACTATTGGCGGATCGGCGGGCGGCCCGTCTTCGCCATCTTCAACCTCAGCCTTCTGCTGGAGACGTTTTCCAAAGACCAACTGAAACGCGTCATTGACCAGATGCGCGAGCGCGTGGCGCGCGCCGGGCTCGGCGACCTGCACCTCCAGGCCAGTCACGTTTACGGCGGCGTCGAGGCCGAACTCAAGAGCCTGGGATTCGACAGCGCTACGCTCTACCACACGTTTGGATGGACATACGGCGGGAAACCAGCGGGAGGTCGCACGCCCTACGGCGAGGCGGCAGTACATACGATTGAATTGTGGAAGGAGACCGCCGCCAAAGTGAGCGTTCCCTTTTTTCCCGATTGCCCGGTCGGGTGGGATGACAGCCCGCGATTCGGCGCCAGCGCCCACATGGTGACGCAACGCACTCCCGACCAATACGAGCGCTTGCTGCGCGCGGCGCAGTATTTCTCCGCGGCGAGCGAGGCCGAACCCCGGATTGTTTTCCTTTCCGCGTGGAATGAGTGGACCGAAGACCACGTCCTGCTGCCAGATACGGTGTTCGGTTACAGTTATCTGGAAGCTGTTCGAAGGGTCTTTGGCGGGTGACCTCAGCGCAGCGGGCGGGATACTGGAGCAGGATTCGTCGCCGGTGGGCCGTCCGGCCCAATGGGCTTTCTGGCGAAGTGTGGAGCGAATATCCCGGCCACAATCAGCAGGAGTGCCAGGATCATCAGGAGATCGATGAACGTGATCATGCTTTTGGGCCCTTGCATACTTCCCTCAACCAGACGCAGCCTAGACTTTCAGTGGAGCAGTTCGGATGCCAAATCGGCGTCGAGGACGAAGCCTCGCGCAGGTCATAAACTACAGAAAAAAAACAGCATAGTTGTCCAGACATTTGGGCGGGAGTGTCGCTGCCCGAAAAGAACTCCCAATTGACGGATTCTGCTACACAAAATGTGACAGTTGGTGAACGCCTGTCGGTCTCGGGCACTGCGCCCAATTCGCCGGAATCGGCCTTATAATGCTTGCATCGGCGAACAAGGCTCGAGGGCAAGGATGATTCTGGTCATCGACAACTACGACTCTTTCACCTACAACCTGGTCCAATACCTGGGCGAGCTGGGCGCGGAAATCGAGGTGCGGCGGAACGACCAGACAAGTGTGGAGGAAATCGACCGGATGGCGCCGGAGCGCATCGTGATTTCTCCCGGGCCGAAAACGCCCACCGAGGCGGGGATTTGCTTGGACCTGATCAAGGAGTTTTCGGGGCGCCGGCCTATCTTGGGAGTCTGCCTCGGTCACCAGGCGATCGGGCAGGCGTTCGGAGGGAAGGTCATCCGCGCGCCGGAGATCATGCACGGCAAGACCAGCAACATCTCGCACGACGGCAAGACAGTCTTCACCGGGCTGCCGAATCCTTTTCCCGCCACGCGCTATCACTCGCTGATCGTCGAGCGCCAGAGCCTGCCGGCGTGCCTGGAAATTTCCGCCACCTCTCCCGACGGGCTCATCATGGGGCTGCGTCACAAGGAGATGAAGGTGGAGGGCGTGCAGTTCCACCCGGAGTCGGTGCTCACCGAGGTCGGCAAACAACTGCTGGCGAATTTCCTCAGGCTGTAACGGGCTAATTGGATGGGCTTGAAGCCGCCGACGCACTCCGCGGCTTGACATTCAACGTTCAACCTTCGACTTTCGACTCTCGACCGCTTCCCTTATTTCCCCTCCAACAGTTCCCGAAAGCTGCCGTAAAAATGGACGGCGAGCCCGGAAAAGGCCGGAAAGCGGCTGAGCCATTCGGTGGAGGAGCGGGCCTCCTCTTCGAAAACCTGGCGCCCCAGGCCGTGAAATGTGGTGCGCGGTGACATGCGCCGGATGGCACGGAACCCCGGAAGGGTGCGGTTGGAATCGGGGTCGGAGATTTCGAAGGTTTCGAACCCGCGCCAATCCGCATCCTTGGCGAGCGCGGCGCGGGCCGCATCGAAAGTGGTGGCGGCGGGATACTGCCCCCCGCCCGCACTCTCGTCCACTACTCGCGACAGCCGAAGCAGTGCCGCCTCGAGTTCCGCCCGACGGGCATCGGCCATATCGAGTGGCACAGCCAGCCCAAGAAAAAAACCCGTCTCGTCCGAGAGCACCGCGAGCCGGAATCCTTCGAAATCCAGCTTTCCTCGCAGGCCGGTGGCAGCCAAGCGCTTCGCGAATCCTTCCGCCGGAACGTGAGAGACAAAGTGAATCGCACGCTCCGGCTCCAGGAACGTCTCAAGGCCGACGAAGATCTTTTTCCCCTGGGCACTGGCATACTCGATCGCCGGCATTCCTCTGGCGATGATTCCACCCGCGCCGTCCGCCTGGTTGATGTAGTTCATGATGGTCACGGCGTCGAGCATGTCGGTGAGGTGCTCACCGACACTCTTCTCCTTACCCCCGAAGTTCACCAGCAGGCCCCGCCGTTCGAGGTCGTCGCCCGGGTAAAACCATGCGGGGACGTCGCAACTGAAATACAGGTTGGAATCCGCTCGCGCACGTTCCGCGCAGCGCGAGACCATCTCAAGAAACTGCTCCAAAACCGCAGGGCGGTAGGTCGGGTCGGCATAGTCCACCAGCGCGTAGGGTTCGACATCGAAGTGGACACCGTCGAAGCGGGCGCCCCGAGGGGCAGCGCGGTTGAACGCTGCGACGGCGTCCACCGCCGCGAGAGCTTCCGCGTGGTTCTCCTTCAATGCCCACTCGGGTGTTCC
>DATKYV010000154.1:0-6687 GCA_035528275.1 Terriglobia bacterium
AATGTAAGCCTTTTTGCCCAGTTCCTCTGCAATCGTGATTGCTTTGCGAAACTTCTCCTTGGCCCGCTTAAGTTCACCGCGCGTCCAATAGACGAGCCCCAAGTTACCGTACGCTATGACCAGTAATTCCTTGTCTTTCATTCCCTCGCCGGCCCGCTCAACCTCCCGAAACTTTTCCTCTGCCCGCCGGAGAGAGCCGATGCGTGCGTAGAAGAGACCGAAGACGTTCAAAATCCAAGGTTCCGGGTAAACCTGTACGGACTTAGCAAACAGTTCCTCGGCCTCGCTGTTACGGCCCTCCTGGGCAAGTTTGCCTGCCCGGCTCGCGAGATCCACGGCAACTTTGACGAGCCGAGTCTGGGAATCTTCATTTTCAGCGGCAAGCTTTCGCATTCGCGCTTCCAATTGTGCTAGGCGATCCGAGAATTCCTGCGGAACCACTCCCTGGCCCGAGTCAATGGCTGGCTCATAACCGTCAAGCCACTTAGCAATATGCGTGGTAAGGAGCCTCTCCCATTCGATTGGCTCCGAATACCGTTTGAAAAACAGTGATCGTTCCGCTTCGATTTCTTTCCTAAAGTTGAGTACCTTGCGCAACTGCTTTCCGGGGTCGGCAATCATTTCTTCCGAAATATCGCGAAAGTAAAGAAAAACGTCGGGAGTTTTTTGTTTCCTGTGCAGTCGGCGCGCCAAAGCGAACTCTTCCTCTGTGCCGGAGGTGAACCTCGAATTACGGTCGGGCGGGGTACCCCAACGTTTCCAGAGGAGCATTACAAATAGGTCGCATTTCTCAACGTCTTCGTTGATCAAAGCCTGAGGCCGACCAAGGCCTGGCAAAGTGTCCTCCCATCCCAGGGCCTCAAGGTGAATCCCCATTGAATGTGCTTTCTGGCTGTTAATTGTTTCGAGAATTTTCGGAAAGAGTTTGCGTTCCTCAGACAGGTCGCCGGGAGATGCGATGAAAACGCGTCTAACCGCTAATGCGGTTACTTCTTTCGGGGACATGCGAAAATGGTACTCCTTAGTCTACGGACATATTACATCCAGAATTGTCGTTCTAGCGCCCGAAATGGGGTGGGACGAGGGGCTGCCTGCCAAGCTACTCTGGCCACCCGACGTCTCAGTCATGAAATTGATGATTCCCAATTCGGATTTGAGCGCCAGAATTCCGAGATGCCCTCATTGCCTCGTAGCCCAACCACGCGAAGACCGGCGCGTATTCGAGCGCCAGGATGAACGGCGAATCGACATAGGGCTGCCCGGCAGCGTAGGCGACGACAGGAGCGTAACCCAGCACGCAGGTGACGGTCATCAGCAGCCACGGGACGCTGGGATAGAAGCACAGGAAGGGAATCGTCCAGGTGAAGTACCAGGGGAAGGCGTTGGGCGAGAGGAGAACCAGTCCGGCGGTGAGGATCAGCCCGGCGCGCAGCGGCTCCATTCGCTGCCGGAGGACGAAAACCACCAAGCCCAGGAGCAGCGTTCCCACAACGAGGTAGGCCTGCGGCTTGGAATTCCCGGCGAGCTGGACCAGCCGAAACAAGCTGTCGTTGCCCTCCCACCCCGCGGCGTATTGTCCCAGGCCGTCGAGGAGTTTTGAGCCCGCACCCGCGTAAGGCAGATAGGCGAGGAGCACCAGCGCCGCAAAAAGCCCTGCGTAAGCCCAGCGCGTCCGCTTGACAAGAATAGGGAGCAACAGTGCGGCGAAAAATTTCGATAGAAAGGAGAGGGCCAGAAACGCGATTGACAGTACGGGGCGGCGGCCTATAATAAACAGCATTGACACGAGCAGTGTCAGGATCGCCAGCGAGTCGTGGTGGCCAGACATCGCAAAGGAGACCACCACCGTGGGATTCCAGGCGTAGATCAGGACGCGGTGGAGCGGCTGCTTGCGAACGGCAAGGAGAATCAGAAGCACAACGACGCTTGCCAGATCGAGCCCCGTGTAAAGCCGCTTGTAGCCCTGAACGGTTTCCATCCAGGAGAAGGAGAATTCGCTGAGAGGGGGATAAAGGGTCGGCGTTCCGCTTCCGCCCTCGAGTGGATGGTCGGGGTCCTGGAGGTCAGCGAGTCCCGGCGTGGCGGGATAGACGGTGTAGGGATTGATGCCCCGCCGGTGCACGCGGCCTTCCCACTGGTAGCGGTAGACATCGCCGGAAATCGCCGGCGCGATGGGAAGGACGAAAAGCCGAAAGGCTAGCGTTCCCCCAAGGATGATGATCAAGGCCGCGGGGCCAAGCGGGGACTTCTCGACGAGGTAAACCCCGGCAAGATAAAGTGCCCCGGCCAGAAGCGAGAGGGCGATGAACTCGGGGATGCATGCGGCCAGGTCCTGCTGGCGGCCGAGGAAATGGAAGATGCCCGCCAGGATCAAGGCGAGCATCAGCAAGCCGAGCGTAGGAAGCCAGGCCAGCGCGCGATTACGTTTTTGCATTTAATTCCGGTGTCTGCGAGGCTCGCGAATCCCCGGCGGGCAAACCCCAGACGCTGGGTTCATTGACTTCGGAAAAGTATGACTCATTTATTGCCGGCCATCTGGATGGTTGACGTGAACCCTGTGGTTCGCTACGTCCACCACATCTTTGGCAAGACCCCCTTCCAGGGCATTTACGAGCCGAACGCTTTCGACCTTGCGTTCCTGATCCCTTACTTTACCATTCTTGTCATCCTCTCGATTTACGGGATTCATCGCTACTACCTGACGTATCTCTACTTGAAGAACCGGCGCAAGGCGTCGCCGCCGCGAAAAATCTTCGACGCATTGCCGCGCGTCACCGTGCAGCTGCCGATTTACAACGAGCGATATGTGATTGACCGCCTGCTCGAGGCCGTCACGCGCCTCGACTATCCCCGGGAGCTTTTGGAGATTCAGGTCCTCGACGACTCCACGGACGAAACGCGCATGATCGCCTCGCGCCTGGCGAGCGAATACGCCCGTGCGGGCCATCCCGTCTCCTATCATCACCGGACGCACCGCCAGGGGTTCAAGGCCGGAGCGTTGGCGGAAGGGTTGAAGAAGGCGACGGGCGAGTTCATCGCCATCTTCGACGCCGACTTCGTTCCCCCACCCGGCATCCTGCTCGAGATGGTCCACTACTTCACGGATCCCCAGGTCGCGGTGGTACAGGGCCGGTGGACGTGGATCAACCGCGAGTATTCGACCCTGACAGAAGTCGAAGCCATGATGCTCGACGGCCACTTCGTCGTCGAGCACGGCGGCAGGCATTTCTCCGGACGCTTCTTCAATTTCAACGGCACGGCCGGAATGTGGCGCCGCGCCGCCATCGAGGACTCGGGCGGCTGGCAGCACGACACGCTCACCGAAGACACTGACCTCAGCTATCGCGCCCAGTTGCGCGGATGGAAGTTCGTTTACGCTCCCGAGATCGTCTGCCCTTCGGAGCTGCCCGTGGAGGTCAACGCCTTCAAGACCCAGCAGGCGCGCTGGGCGAAGGGATTGATTCAAACCGCCAAGAAGCTGCTGCCCCTGATCTGGCGCAGCGCGCAGCCGCTCCGCATCAAGCTGGAAGCCACGTTTCACCTGACGGCCAACGTCGCCTATCCGCTGATGCTGCTGTTTTCGCTGATCCTCCTGCCCGCCATGATCGTGCGCTTCTACCAGGGCTGGTTCCAGATGCTTTACCTGGACCTGCCGCTGTTCCTCGCCGCCACCTGCTCGGTTTCCACGTTCTACATGGTGGCGCAGCGCGCGCTCTATCCGCGCGGCTGGTGGGGCCGCATCAAGTACGTCCCCTTCCTGATGGCCACCGGCATCGGGCTCACCCTCACCAACACCAAGGCTGTCCTCGAAGCCCTGGTCGGAAAGGAATCGGAGTTCGTCCGCACGGCCAAGTTCCGCGTGGAAGGACGCGAAGACAACTGGGAGCGCAAGAAGTATCTCCACCGCGGCGGCTGGATCCCGATGGTCGAACTGGGGCTGGCCTCTTACTTCTGCTTCACCACGGCTTATTCGTTCAGCGTCGAGAACTACCTGACGACGCCTTTTCTGCTGCTCTTCTTCGTGGGCTATACCTACATGGGAACGATGTCGCTGCTGCAGACGCCGCTGCGCCGGCTGTGGGACGCCCTGCCCGCGCTGCTGCGTCCCCGCACCGTCGAGCCTGTGACTTAGCGTCGCCTTTGAGGAGATCCTGCAGTCAGGAGCGGAATGAACCCCGCCTGCTCGAAGTGGCGGTCGCCGGTGAGCGCTTCGGTGATATCGTATTGACGCATCACCACGAACGAAATGCAGTCAGTAAGTGTCCAGCTCTTGTCAGACCGTTCAGCAAACAGAGCGACGCCGGCATCGAAGAGCTGCGGACTGGGAGGGACGATGGTACAGGCAGGGTCGGCGCGAAGCGTCTCGATTAGTTGAACAAAGTGGGGTCGAAGGCCCGGCGACGAGAGGGCGTCCCCAACTTCCGTGAGGACCCACGCAGTCGTAACTGTGGGATTGGTGATTCTTTCCGCGAGAGCAACCGCCCTCGCGTGCGCGGCGTCCCCTTGGTGTAGCAGGGCGAGGAAAAAGTAGGTGTCCGCGAAGAGAGGGTTCACTTCTTAGGCGTTCCGTGAATGTAGTGGTCGTGATTCTCTGAGAAGTCCGGCGGCAAACCCTCGACATTGCCAATGATGTTCTTAAGACGCTTGGCGAGAGTTTCCTCTTGCACGGGCTCCACGCGCACCGCCGTGCCCTCGGGGAGGTTAACCCCCGGCGGAAGGACGACGGCACCTTTCTTTACTTTTCCGACATAGCTCATGTGCGGCCCGTCTTCTTGAGAGTCAATCAGTGCGCGCTCGGAACGTGTATCCCGCTCTCGGCAGAAGCATATCACGAAATGACGGATCGGGTTAATGTCGCTAATGCACGCATCTCTGCGAAAAGTCAGGAACGCCCTGCCCGCGCTAGTGCGTCCCCGCACCGTCGAGCCTGTGACCTAGCGCGGAGGCTGTAGCCCGGAGCGTCGTATTCATCGCCTCCTGCGAGTGCGTTCTGCCTGAGTTCCCTGGACGCAGCCCGCTTCCGGCAAGGCTGGAGCCGGGAACCCGGCGCGGCCTTGACCGGGGGTTTATCCTAAGAGGTCATTCATCAAGGGGGAAAAGATGCTACGAGGATTCAAGCGCGACTTGGCGTGGTTCTGGGTGGGTATTGCTCTCGCGACGATGGCCCTCGCGGCGGTTCCCGCCGCGGCCTGGGAGCGCGAGCCGCTGGATGTCTATCATCAGCGGCGGCTGCGGTTGGTGCGCGAGACGGGTGGCGACGGCGTTGTCGTGCTCTTCGCCTATCGCGAGCAGGACATTGGCGTGGCCACGACGCCCTTCCGCCAGAACGAGAATTTCTACTACCTCACCGGATGGAACGAGCCGGACGCGCTGCTCCTCCTGGTCCCCAAGAACTCCAGGCGCGCGGACGCGAATCACGAGGTGGAGATCGAAAAGGAAATCCTATTCATCCCCCCGCACGATTACCGGCAGGAGAAGTGGACCGGCCCGAAGCTCGGCCCCGACGACGAGGAAGCCCCGGCGCGCACGGGATTTCCCACCGTCAAGAGCGCGGGCCTTTTCTCCTCCGAGCTTCAGGAGGCTCTCAAGGATTTCAGTAAGATTTACACCGAGGCGACCCCGCAGCCGGAAAGCGGCGAAGAGTGCTTTGTCGCGGAGATGCTTTCCAGGATCAAGAAACTCGCGCCGCTGGCGGGGTTGGAGGATTTCCGGCCGGCGATCATGCGCTTGCGGATGCTGAAATCACCCAGCGAAATCGCGCTCATCCGCAAGGCCACCGAGGATTCGATCGAAGCCCACCTGGCGGCGATGAAAACCGTCAAGCCGGGCGTGTGGGAGTACCAGGTGGCGGCGCGGATGAAGTACGAATTCGAGCGCCTGGGGTGCGAGTGGCCGGCGTATCCGCCCATTGTGGGCTCGGGATTTTTCTCCACGGTGCTTCATTACGGCCAGAACGACCGGCAAATGCAGGCGGGCGACGTGGTGGTGATGGACGTGGCGGGCGCCTACGGCGGTTACGCCTCGGACATCACGCGCACGCTTCCGGTGAGCGGCAAGTTCACCCCGCGCCAGCGCGAAATCTACGAGATCGTCCTGGGAGCGCAGAGCGCCGCTCTGGCCGCCGCCAAGCCCGGGATGATGATCAGAAAAGGTGGCGATGGAAAGAACCTTTATCGAATCGCCTACGATTACATCAACACCCACGGCAAGGACCTGAAAGGGAAATCTCTTGGCCAGTACTTCATCCACGGCCTCAGCCATTCGTTGGGCCTGAACGTACACGATCCATTCGACTCCGATAAGCCACTCGAACCGGGCATGATTATTACCGTCGAGCCCGGGATTTACATCCCGGAAGAGAACCTCGGCATTCGGATCGAGGACGATATCCTCATCACCGAGGACGGCTCGGAACTCCTGACGCGCCGCCTGCCCCGCACGGTCGAAGAAATCGAGCGCCTGATGTCCCAGAAATAGGCGCCCCGCAGGCCAACCGATCATCGGATCCGCCCGCGGCGGCGAGGTTAGGCTTCGGACCTTCGGTCGAGTGCGAACAGCCCATCGGGCGTGAACCCCTCCAAGCCAACCCAGCAACTTCGGCCGTAGAAGGGGGGATGGGACGCGAATAGGCTCTTCCACACGCCGGCTTTCCTTGACTTCCTGGCTGGGTCAAAATATCATTGAGTA
>DATKYV010000155.1:0-14623 GCA_035528275.1 Terriglobia bacterium
TCATGTGGTCTCGCGTATTCCGCCTGAGAAGTTGGCGAATACCTGCACCATCGGCGATCAGGAGCCCGTGACCCTGGAGTTTCTGGTCCGCGATTACGTCCGCCACTTGGAGCACCACTTGAGCCAGATCCTGGATTGAGCTCGCCCATCTGATAGCGACACGTTTCCAAGCGCCACACGGTTATTTCAGCAGATACTTCTCGAGAAACATGCTGGTAGCGTACCAGAGGTAGTCGGCATTCTGTTTCTTGGCGAAGCCGTGTCCTTCGTCCTTGGCCAGGATGTACCAGACGTCGCCAGCGTTCCCGCGCACCTGCTTCACCATCTGCTCCGATTCGCCTGCCGGCACGCGCGGGTCGTTCTGCCCCTGAGCCACGAGCAGCGGCTTGTGGATCTTTCCGGCGTTGGTGAGCGGCGAGATGGAAACGAGGAATTCCCGCATCTTCGGGTCGCGCTCATCGCCGTACTCGGCGCGTCGCAGGTCGCGCCGATACTCCTGGGTGCTCTCCAGAAAGGTCACAAAGTTGGAGATCCCAACGATATCCACGCCGCATCGCAACCGGTCACTGAAGTGGGTCATCGATGCCAGAGACATGTAGCCGCCGTACGACCCGCCGATCACGGCCACGCGGTTCTCGTCCAAATCCGGCTGCGCTGCCACCCAGTCGAGCAGGGCACCGATATCCTTCACCGTCTCCTCGCGCTTGAAACCGTTGTCGAGTTGAGTGAACGATTTGCCGTAGTCCGTCGAGCCGCGGACATTCGGCTCAATCAGCGCGATGCCCATGTCATTCAGGAAGTAATTGGACCGGCCCGCAAACCCCGGCCGGGACTGTCCTTCCGGTCCGCCGTGAATGTCAATCAGCACGGGATAAGGGGGTTTGAATTTGGCAGGAGGTTTGGTGACGAATGCCGCAAGCTGGCGAGGTTTGCCATTGACGTTGTCGAAGGTCGGGTAATGGATAAGTTCTGCTTCCGGAAACCTCTCCGCGTTCAAGCCCCCGGTCTCGCTGAATGTCCAGCGCTCCAGCTTCCCGCTATCGAGATCGTAGGAGTACACGTCACTGGGCGACTTGGCGGAGTTGATGTTCAGCGCCAGCTCATTGTGGGTGCGGCGGAATTTCAGGTTGAAGACTTGTCCCTGGGGCAGGCTGGGTACAGGAAGTTCTTTGCGGGTCGAAGTGTCGAGCAAATGGACCTTGCTGATCCCGTCCTCGTTCGCTGTAAAGGCCAGAACCTTGCCGTCCGGCGAGAGGTCAAGTTCCTCGATATCCCAGGGAATGCCGTCGGACAAAGACGTGAAGGTTCTTGCGGCAAGGTCATAGTAGAAGAGCCGCTGGAACTCCGATTCGCGGTCGCTGATCAGGTAGAGACCCTTGCCGTCCTTCGACCAAACCGCTGCGCCATAGGAAACCTTCTCCGAGCCCCTCGGGGTCAAGAGCACCTCGCGTCCGCTCTCCAGGTCGAAGAGGTGTAAGTAACTTTCGTTCACAGAAATGTACTCGATGAGCAGCAGGCGACTGTCATCAGGCGCCCAATCGACGGGCGCCCACACTCCTTGCACTTCGATCGCCCTTTTTTCCGAAGCCGGATTCTCGGGGTCGAGGAGATACACGTCGAAGTCGCGACGGTTGCGACGCGTGCTCGTGTAGGCCGCAAGCTTGCCCGAATGGCTGAACAGGAAGCTCCCGTTGCGCGACTTGCCGTCAGTCAGCATCTTGGTGCTGCCGTCGTCCAGATCAAAGCGGTAGAGCTGGTAGAATTCTGAGCCCCCCGTATCCATCCCAAATACGAAAAGACTACTGCCCTTGCGCGGCGAGAATGACCCGCCCGTCACGCGATCGGGATAAAAAGTGAGCTGGCGACGATATCCGCCGGGCGCGGAGACATAGTGGACCTGATTTGTGTCGCCAAAACGCGTGCTGACCAGCATGCCGCGGTCTGTGGGATGCCAGTCGGCAAAGTAGGCCGTCCGCATGTTCAGGTATTGGTTCATTCGCTCGCGGAGCTCGGAGGGAACCGACGGAACTCCCTCGGCCACGATATTCGGGGGCGCCTCCTGCGCCTGTAGCCAACCCGCCGTCAGAAATACGGCGAGCAATAGAATCTTGCACCGACGTAGGATCAACATCGTCATACCTCCCACAAACAGAATCGTCGGTTAGATTTAACGACGCCGCATGGGATGAGTCCGGATCTTGGTGATTGCTATGGCGTCAGCCGGTAGAGCATGCGCGGGAATGGAATGGTTTCGCGCACGTGCTCGAGGCCGCAGATCCAGGCCACCACACGCTCGATACCCATCCCGAAACCCGCGTGAGGCACGCTGCCGTAACGGCGCAAGTCGAGATACCATTCGAAAGCCTGGCGCGGTAGTTTGTTCTCTTCGATGCGTTGCAGCAGGAGTTTCTCGTCGGCGATACGCTCCCCGCCGCCGACGATCTCTCCGTAGCCCTCCGGCGCCAGCACGTCGACGCAAAGGGCTACTTCCGGGCGCGCCGGGTCCGGGGCCATGTAGAACGCCTTTACCTGACTCGGGTAGCGGTGAACAAGGATGGGTTTCTCCGAATTCTCCGAGAGAATGGTCTCGTCGGTTCCGCCGAAATCCCCGCCCCATTGAATCTCGCTTCCCTTCTCCTCGAGACGCTTCACCGCATCGTCGTAGCTCAAGCGCGGGAAAGGCAGGTGGGCGGGCGTGCACTTCTCGAGTTTCGAGACGTCTCGTCCCAGGGTCTGAAGTTCAGACCGGCGCTTTTCGAGGACGCGCTCGACGACGAAGGCAATCAACTGCTCGGCCAGAGACATGGCGTCATCGAGGTGCGCGAAAGCCACTTCGGGTTCGATCATCCAGAACTCGGTCAGGTGGCGGCGGGTCTTTGACTTTTCGGCGCGGAACGTCGGGCCGAAGCAATAGGTCTTGCCCACGGCCATGGCCGCAGCCTCGTTGTAAAGCTGCCCGGACTGTGTGAGGTAGGCCTTGTCGTCGAAGTAATTCACTTCGAAAAGTGTCGTCGTACCCTCGCACGCGGCGGGCGTAAAGATTGGCGTGTCCACCAGCGTAAAGCCGCGATCGTCGAAGAAGTCACGGCAGGCTTTGATGATTTCGTGGCGAACCCCCAGCACGGCGCGCTGCCGGCTGGAGCGCAACCAGAGGTGCCGGTGGTCCATCAGAAACTCGATGCCGTGGTCCTTGGGGGTTATCGGGTAGGGACTTTCGACCGGAATGCGTTGAAGCACCTCGAGCCCGGAAACGTCGAGCTCGAACCCTCCCGGCGCGCGCTTGTCCTCGCGCACCTTACCGGCGACTTCGACAGATGATTCCTGCGTCAGATCCCGGACGCGCTCGAAGACCTCGGGCGAGACCGCACTCTTCACGAGGACTCCCTGAATGATGCCTGTCCCGTCGCGAAACAACGGGAAAAGAATCTTGCCGCTCTCGCGCAGATTGTAGAGCCAACCTCGGATGAGAACTTGCTCTCCGACGAAGCCTCCGACCTTACTGACTTCAACCACGGGGGCCACGGGCATGTTCCTCCTCAGCGGATGGAATCCATCTTCTGGATCACTTCGCGCAACCGGCCGAGACCGCTCGTTTCGGGCCCGTAATCGCGCAGCTCGAAAATAACAGGAAACTGACCTTCAACGCTGCGGAAGTCACGCATCGTTTGTTCCCAGTCGATGCCGCCGTCATAGGGAAACGCGTGGTCATCCTTTTCGCGGCGGTTGTCATGAACATGCGTGGAGGCGATGCGACCTTTCAGCGTCTCAAACGCCGGCCGCACGCCGCAGGTCATGTGGGCGTGACCCGTGTCGAAGCAGATCTTCAAGTCTTCGAGGCGTGAGTACTCGATGAACTTCACCAAACGCTCGGGCGTGCTCAACTCGTTGGGCGTGTTTTCGAGCAGGATCTGGGCACCGCGCTCCTTGGCGAAAATCTTCAAGTGCTCGATCGAAGTCATGGCGGCATCGAATTTCTGCAGGTCGTATTCCTCCTCGACCAGCCCCAGGTGAAGGATGAGGTAGCGGAACGGGATTCGTTCGGCGACTTCGATGGCGCGCTTGATCTCCTCCATGGAATCAATGCGCCGCCTTCTCTCCAGATGGGCCACGGAAAGTGCCTGCCCGTCGCTGCGCCCCCAATCAAAATCCGCATAGAGCGGCGCGTGAAGGGAGTGGAGCGTCATCTCATGATCCTTGAACCACTGGGCCACATCGCGGACGTGGTTCAAATCGTAGTAATCGAGGTGTTGCCGGGCTGCGAAGATTTCGATGGTTCGGAAGCCGGCTGCGAGAATCCCGTCGAGGATGTGCGAACTCAGGCGCTCGCTGACAAAGAGATGGGTCGAAAGCCCGAAGTCCATCAGTATCCAACCGCCTTTCCATCCCCACGGGGATCGGCAGCCCCGAATCGCCATCCCGTCTCGGGATCAACTTCAATCGCCTCGCAGATGCCCATGCTGTTGCGCACATCGACCTGGAAACCGGCCTCTCGCAGCTTCCCGATTGTATCCGCCGAGAAACCCCATCGCTCCAGGACAAGCCGGTCCGGCATCCATTGATGGTGAAGGCGCGGCGCGGCAACCGCCCGGCGGACGTCCATTCCGTACACGAGAACGTTCAGCACAACCTGCAGCACGGTGTTGATGATAGTGCCGCCGCCGGGGGACCCGAGTATCAATCTTACCTTCCCGTCCTTGAGCACGATGGTCGGGGTCATGGAGGAAAGCGGCCGCTTGCGAGGCGCGATGGCGTTGGCCTCGCCTTGAACAAGACCGGACATGTTGGGCGCGCCCGGCTTCGAGGCGAAATCGTCCATCTCGTTGTTCAATAGAAATCCAGCGCCCTCCACCGTCACACCGCATCCGTATCCGCCATTCAGCGTGTAGGTATTCGCCACCGCGTTGCCCTGCGCATCGATCACAGAGAAGTGAGTCGTCTGAGAGGACTCGAAGGCAACCGGGTCTCCCGGGCGTACCGGAGCCGCGGCGCGGGCATGGAGAATCTCCTCGCGAAGCTGTGCGGCGTATTCCCGGCTGGTGAGTCCGGCGACGGGCACGGAAACCTGGTCGGCGTCGCCGAGGTAGGCGGCCCGGTCGGCATAGGCCCGCCGCATGGTTTCGGCGATCAGACGAACATCATGGAACGACTCCGGCGATTCGAGGTCCAGAGGCTCAAGAACGTTCAGCATTTCAAGCAAGCCGACACCACCGGAGCTCGGCGGTGGGACGGTCAGGATCTCGTAGCCGCGAAAGCTCCCGCGCAGAGGCTGGCGAATCTTGGCTTCGTATTGTTCGAGATCTTCCAGCCCAATCAGCCCGTGGAGTTTCTCCATGGTCGCGGCGATGGCTTTGGCGATCCGCCCGCGATAGAAATCCTCAGGCCCCCGCCGGGCGATCCGTTCCAAGGTCCGCGCCAGCTCCGGCTGACGGAAAATCTCGCCCGGTTCGTACCCGCGCCCGTTGCGGAGAAAAATGCGCCGGGTTTCAGCGAACTTCGAGAGGTGTTTCCGGTCATTCCGCAACGATTCGCTCAGCGCATAGCTGACCGGGAATCCTTTCTTCGCCAAGCGAATTGCCGGCTTGAGTACTCTCGACCATTTCAGCTTGCCGTACCGCTGATGGGCCAGCGCCAGTCCGGCCACCGTGCCGGGCACGCCGGCCGCCAGCGGGCCTACGGTGCTCGCCTCAGAGATGAGTTCGCCCGAGGCGTCGAGAAACATGTTGCGCGAGGCCGTTGCCGGCGCCTGCTCGCGGTAGTCCACCACCACGGTTTCACCGTCCGCGCGGCGGATGAGCATGAAGCCTCCGCCGCCGATGTTGCCCGCCGCGGGATGAGTCACCGCCAGGGCAAACCCCACCGCCACAGAGGCGTCCACGGCGTTTCCCCCGGCGCGGAGGATTTCCAGGCCAGCTTCGGCAGCCAGGGGTTCGCTCGCGACGACCATCGCATGACGGGCGGCGACGGATGTGAGGCCTTGAACAAAGGACGGAAAAACAAGAAGGGCCAGCAGGAGCTGGAAGGAAAGACCCAAGAATCTGCCGCGGCTCACGACAACAGACCTCACGGGCAAGCGCGCTGAGGGGATGAGGCGCACAAAACCTCGTTGCCTTACTGCAGAACCACAGCAGCTCCACAACGATGCCTGGTTTCGCGGGAGCTCTCTCAAGGCGGGCCCGCAGTAGACTAGTTAACAAAGATGAGGGCTTTCCTTGAGAACCTCAATCTATGGGAAAAGACCAACATCGTCAAGGCAACAACGGCGGAGGCGAAGCGGAAGAATCGGGGCGCTAGCAGCTATTCTTGACGGCAACGCCGCGAATGTGAGGACCGACGATGGGAAAAGGAACCCGAAAGTGCTGGATGTTGACGTTGGCAAAACCCGCCTGCTCGATGGCGGTCCATGTTTCGCGGTCGGGGCGGCAGCCATCCCCAATGACTTTCCAGAAGGGGCGGATCCATCGCTGCGCGCGCCGGGTCCCAGTGTCGTCGGGGGCGGCGACGTGTTCGATGAACACGAATCTCCCGCCCGGCCGGAGTACACGCGAGATCTCTTGCAGCGATAGGGCGAGGTCGCTGACCGAACACAGCACCAGTGTCGTGACCACGGCATCGAACGAACCATCCTCAAAACCAATCTCCTCGGCGATTCCCGTTCGCAGGTCGACGGACACGTCGAGACTCCTGGCTTTCTCACGCAGATACCGATGCATGAAGACATTCGGCTCGATTCCCGCCCATCGGATCCCCGCCGGGTAGTACGGAAGGTTCACGCCGCCGCCCGGCCTGATTTCCAGGATGTCTCCGCACAGGTCGCCCAGCAGACCTCGCTTGAATTCCGTGACAGTTCGTTCGTACCTGGAGTTGTGTTTGGAGAGCAGCCAGGCGTGAAAACGCCGGCACCAGCCGGTGCGAGCATATCGATCGGAGTCAGCTTGGGGTCGGCGGCAAGTCACTGAACTGCCAGATCCTCCGAAGGGGCCGCGAAATGATTCTGTCTTGTTCGGATTTGCCCTGGTTTTGAACGATAAGTCAAATTCGGGTCATCGCGCCAGGACCCGGTCCAGCTTCAGCAAACTAAGGTCGAGCGGCTTTTTCTTGGAGACGACATCAGCGAGCGGCGTGGAGACAATCTCGCCCTTCTCGAGTCCCATCAGCAACCCGTGCTCGCCGCGTGCCAGGTACTCGGTCGCTGCCGCGCCCAGGCGCGTGCCGAGCAGACGGTCGAAGGCGCTGGGGGTGCCGCCCCGCTGGACGTGACCCAGGGTCGTGACCCTCAGATCGAATCCCAGTTCGGCGCGATGCTCCCGGAAATGGTGCGCCAGACTTTCGGCATTGTGCCGGGCGCCTTCGGCGACCACCACCAAGGCGTGCGCCTTGCCGCGCTCGTAGGCGCTGCGCAGCTCGGCAGCCACAGCCTCCGGTTCCATTTCGCGCTCGGGAATGATAACGGCCTCAGCGCCGCCCGCGATGCCGGCCATCAGCGCCAGATAGCCGCAGTGGCGGCCCATCACCTCGATTAAGAAAGCCCGCTGGTGGGACGACGCGGTGACCTTGAGGCGGTCGATGGCCTCGAGGGCGATGTTCAGCGCGGTGTCGACCCCGATAGTGATTTCCGAGCCGTAGAGGTCGTTGTCGATGGTCGAGGCCACGCCCACCACGGGGAAGCCCAGTTGTGAAAGAGCGTGGGCCCCTTGCTGAGACCCGTTTCCGCCGATGACCACCAAGGCCTCGACGCCCTGCTCCCGGAGCCGGCGGAGCCCTTCGAGGCGCCCTTCCGCGGTCTTGAATTCCAGACAGCGGGCGCTGCCGAGCATCGTCCCGCCGCGCTGCATGATGTTACTGACGTCGCGAGCGCCGAGCGGCTGAAACTTCCCCGCCAGGAGGCCAGCAAAGCCGTTTTGAACGCCATGGACTTCCCAGCCGCGGTCGATGCCGGTCCGCACCACAGCCCGGATGGCGGCGTTCATCCCTGGCGCGTCTCCACCACTGGTCAACACACCGATTCGTTTCATGTCGGTTTACGAACTACAGAAGAAAGTCCGGCTCTCGGAGCCGTGACCGGCGAGTGCCGTTCCAACTTATTGAGGCTATGCTTCACACTGCTCTGGTACCGCCCCGGTCCCGCGCTGCGGAATGGCTCAAGGTAAGCAGCCATCCGTCAGCTGACGGATTGGAACGGCACGAGGAGACATTCCGGGTCCAGCAAAGCGGGACACGCCCTAAGGCCTCACAAAGTCCGCGCGCGGCCCGGCAGCGCGAACTTCTTCGGGGGCGTCACTGTAGATCTCGAAATTCCGAGCGAACCGTTCGGCCAATTCCCGCGCCTTGGCGTCGTAGCTCGCGCCATCCTTCCACAAGTTGCGGGGCTTCAGCCGTTCGGTGGGAACCCCCGGAACGTGGGAAGGAATCAAAACGCCGAAAATAGGATCGGGTTCAAAATCCGCATCGGCCAGTTGTCCGCTGAGCGCGGCGCGGATCATGGCCCGCGTATAAGCGATCTTGATTCTCTGTCCCACGCCGTAGGGGCCGCCCGTCCAGCCGGTATTCACCAGCCAGCAGGCGACCCGATTTTTGGCGATTCGCTCTCCCAGCATTTCCGCGTAAACGGTGGGGTGAAGGGTCATGAAGGGCGCACCGAAGCAGGCGCTGAAGGTCGCCTTTGGCTCGCTTCCCATTCCCTTCTCGGTCCCCGCCACTTTGGCGGTGTAGCCGGAAAGATAGTGGTACATGGCTTGCGCCGGCGTCAGCTTGCTGATCGGCGGCATCACTCCGAAAGCGTCGCAGGTCAGCATGATGATGTTTTTGGGATGGCCCCCCATCTTACTCGGCACGGAATTCTCGATATGGTCGATGGGGTATGCGGCCCGGGTATTTTCGGTCAGCGAATCGTCGTCGAGGTCGATCATGCGCGTCTCGGTATCCAGCGTGACATTTTCCAGGACCGTCCCGAAACTGCGCGTGCAGGCATAGATCTCCGGCTCAGCTTCCGCCGACAGCCGAATGACCTTGGCGTAACACCCGCCCTCGAAATTGAAGATGCCACGGTCACTCCAACCGTGCTCGTCGTCGCCAATCAGTTGCCGCTCGGGATCGGCCGAGAGCGTGGTCTTGCCGGTCCCCGACAGGCCGAAGAAGATCGCGACATCCCCGGCGGCCCCCACGTTGGCCGAGCAGTGCATGGAAAGGACATTGACCTGAGGCATCAGGTAGTTCATCACCGAGAAAATCGTCTTCTTCATTTCCCCGGCGTAGCTTGTGCCGCCGATGATCGCGAGGCGCCGGCCAAGGTTGAGAATGATGAATGCCTCGGAGTTCGTCCCGTCCAGGCTGGGGACGGCATGGAACTGAGGGATGTCGATCACCGTGAACTCGGGCACATGGTCGACGGCCTTTCCCTTATCCGGACGAAGGAACATCGTGCGCGCAAACAAGCTGTGCCATGCGGTGCCGGTGAGGACGCGGATGGGCACGCGGTAGGCGGGGTCGGCGCCCGCGAAGCAGTCTTGAACGTACAGATCCTTCATCTGCAAGTAGGCGAGCAGGCGGTGATACAGCGCGTCGAACTTCACCGGGTCAAACGGACGGTTCTCCTTCCCCCACCACACCTTGTCCTCACTGGTTTTCTCGCGGACGATGAACTTGTCATTGGGTGAGCGGCCGGTATGGTGGCCCGTGGTGACGGCCAGGGGTCCCTGATGGCAGAGCAGACCCTCGCGGCGGCGCACCACGTGTTCGTAGAGGGCCGGCGTCGGCAGGTTCCAGAAGACATCGTTGAGGTTGTGAATGCCGTGCTGCTCGATGCCGTACCGGTTGGAACGAACTCCAACTTCTTGCATGGTGTCTCTCCCGGAAATATGCCCGCCCCCCGGGCAGCGATCATCTTGCTCGCGAAATGGGCTCTTGCCTCCAGGCCGGCTGAAAAGCTCTCCTGGAAAGCTGCGCTCCGCGAATACGCCTCAGCGGCTCAGTTCGGAGTAGACTTCGAGGTCTTACTCCCGCCGGTTGTCCTGCTCTGAGGACCCCATGACGGGGCCTCGTTGAATCATCTGGTTTTCTGGGAGCGTCTCGCCGCCATCGCAACGAATCTCAGGTGGCGCCGTCACCGAACCCGAGCGAGCAAATAGCATCATAGCACAAAGGTACTGCGAGTTGTAACGCGGGTCGCCGCACGATGCGTGGCAAGAGCCACGCGGGCAGAATTCCGCGCCGGATCTCATCTCATATCGTGAGAATGTGGACGCCCCGAAGAGCCCTCATCTGATAAACTGTGGCACCGCCAGCAGGCAGGTGGGGATCCTCTGTAGGCGATGGCACCGGAAGTGGTCACAGAAGGACCCAGTCTGCAAGTTCAGTCGCCGTCCGGCGGATAGGAGATACCGTTGCTCAAGCGCTTGCTGACCGTCATTCTCATCTTATTTGGCCTCATCGCCTTTCTCGTGGCGAGGCCCCAGCCGGTCGGGGCACCTCCCATGGTTACCGGCCGCCCCAAGCTGGTCGTGGCCATTGTCATCGATCAGCTCCGGGCTGATTACCTTGTGCGCTTCCGGCCGCAGTTCGTTGAAAGCGGGTTCAATTTAGTGCTGGGGGGAGCGTACTTCGTCAACTGTCGGTACAACTACGCCACCACCGGCACCGGCCCGGGCCACGCCACACTGTTTACCGGCGCCTATTCGAATATCCACGGCATTGTCGGCAACGACTGGTACGACCGTTCTCGGCGGCGGGTCGTGAACTGCGTCGAGGACCCCCAAGCCAAGCCCGTGCCCCGCGAGCAGAGCGCCAGAATCGCCCCCTACGGCGTTTCGCCCCGGAATCTGATCGGCAGCACGGTTGGTGACGAGCTCCGCCTGGCCTCCGACTTCCAGTCGCGGGTTGTCACCGTGGCGCTCAAGGACCGGGCAGCAATCCTGCCGGGCGGCCACACTGCCAATGCCGCCTTTTGGTACGACGCCGGCGCCGGAAGCTTTGTCTCGAGCGACTACTACATGCCTTCCCTGCCCGCCTGGGTTACCCGGTTCAATCAGGATTCCCCCGTTCGAGATTACTGCGGGAAAGCCTGGCAAGCGCTGCCGGAGACTCCGGGGGCTGGCGGCCGCGTGTTCAGCAGCCCTGGGGCCGATCAACCTTGTCCCAGCGACCGGTACCTGGCGTGGCTGGATGGCACCCCCTTTATGAACGATATCGAATTGAAATTCGCCTTGGATGCCGTCAAAAACGAGCACCTGGGCGAGGACGACGTAACCGACCTGCTAGTCGTCGGGCTCAGTGTCAACGACTACATCGGCCACCGGTTCGGACCCTACAGCCCGGAAGTGGCCGACACCACGCTGCGCACTGATCGCTCGCTCGCCGCTTTCTTTGCCCAACTGGATCGACTTGTGGGCCTGAAGAACGTCTGGGTAGCCCTCTCCGCAGACCACGGTGTTGCGCCGACCCCCGCCTTCATCAAGGAACACAGGCTGGGCCCGGGAAGCATGAAACCCGGGGCGGTCAAGGAAGCCGTCGATGCCGCCCTAGCCTCTGCCTACGGCCAGGGAAACTGGGTTGAGAGCGGCAGCGCCGGGTGGATTTATCTGAACGAGGAGGCCCTGGGCAGGCGCCGCGTCAACATAGCCACGGCCGAAGCCCTCGTGGCCCGGGCAGCCATGTCGGTTGAGGGGGTCCGGGAGGCCTTCACCAGGACCCAGCTCATGGAGGGTGGGGTGCCCAGTTCTCCCCTCGGTCGCAAGGTCTCGAACAGCTTCATGGCCGCGAGGAGCGGGAATGTCTTCGTCGTCCTGGAGCCCTTCACTCTGGTCGGAGTCCCGGAAACCCAGACCACCCACGGAAGCCCGTGGGACTACGATGCTCAGGTTCCCCTTATCCTCTGGGGGAGTTCCTTTGAACCTGGAGTCTACGCCAATCGCTGCGAGACTATCGATCTCGCCCCCACCTTGGCAGTCGCTTTGGGCCTGACCCAGCCATCAGGCGCCCAAGGCCGACCACTCACCGAAGCTCTCAAGACGCATTAGGGCTCGGCGAGCCGTCAGCCCCCTATGGAGAGCCGTCAGGCTCGAGATTAGACCATTGTGAAACAGAGTTTCCAAAACTTCACACGGCGATTTCGTGATTGGAGAGCCGTGTGAACTTTTCGGCTATGAAAAATATACCTACCGACTAGACGGTAGGACGCCAAGATCAACCCACTTGACAGCCAGCCCCGGACTCCGTACAATTATTCCAACTTTCACCCTTCGACATGTCGGATTGAACGTCAGCGAGCCGGAGCTCGAAGAGGGGCGAAAAGTAAATGGAGGTTGAATGAGGAAACTGGTCATGGGCTGCGCGGTGGCGGCATTGGTTGCCATCTCGGCCCAGTCCGTAGCAAGACCACCGGCTTCCGTTGCAACCGCTGCTCGAATAGTCCCGCAAGAGAAAGGTACTGTAGGCATGGCAAGCTGGTACGGAGAAGAGTGTCAGGGAAATCTCACGGCGAGCGGTGAAGTCTTTGATTTAAATGGACTTACTGCCGCTGACTGGGAATATCCATTCGGAACGAGGTTAAAGGTAACGAACCTTAGGAACAACAGATTTGTCGTGGTGCGAGTCAACGACCGGGGTCCGGGCATCGAAGGGCGCGTCATCGACGTCTCGATGGCGGCGGCGCATCAATTGGGCTTCCTGAATTCGGGCGTCGCCAAGGTCCGGGTTGAGGTAGTCAGTACTCCCAAGCCGAAGGCCGAGATCGCCCTGGATACCAGGACGCCCGCCCCCAGGGCCAGCGGGAAATAGGTCGCAACGGCCGGGAAGTAGATTGTCGGACGTTATGGCCGATTCAACGGTCCCAGGGTAGTTTGCCCCAAAGAACGCCTCCCCTAGTTCCCATCTTTTCAGCCTCATACAAGATTCCTTCCGGCCCGGGCCAGCGTTCGGCCCGGCCGGACTCCCTCCCCCTGGCGGCATGGTTTTCAGAGTGATGCCCTGCCACGGGAGAGCCCCAGATCACGTCTCCGGCACGGGTGGGCAACCGGGGAACTCCGCCAGATAATCGTTGCCGATGTAGCCCAGGTACTTGATCCCGATTTCGCTGGTGAAGAAGCCGTCGGCGGTGAGGTTGCGGAGAAACTCGAAAAACTGCACGCCGGGGTTGAGGCTTGAATCTTCCTCGGCCTTCTTGCGGTAGGCGATGAGGTCGAGGTTTTCCTTCTGCTGCTCGGCGGGGCAATCCACAAACACCTTGCCGTAGCGTTTGCCGCAGCTGGCATCGAGCCAAATCAGTCCTCCGCCCAGCCGGCGCTGGTATTCTTCGTTCTCGCTGGTGAGGAGGTCGATGAATTCGGGCGCGCCTGCCGCTCAGTCCGCGTCTCTTTGTCCACATAGGAGACCGCGCTCGCCTTGCCGTCAGCACCCACCAGGATTTCGCGCGCCATGGCGTTGGTGATCAACGTCAGGCGGCCGGTTTCCATCGCCGGCGGTATCAGCACCTGGCTGGAACTGAAATTCGACGCGGAAATGCACCCCCGCCCGCACTGGTCGCAATAGTGGCAGGCCGGGCGGCCGTTGAGCGGCTGGGTGATGATGGTCAGGCGCGACGGGATGCAAAGGATTCCCAGGCGGTTGCAGGCTTTTTTGACCAGCACTTCCGTGCAGCGCGGTTTGGGCGGGGGCTGGAAGATCCCGTCGGGCGCGCTGGGAATTCCCTCGAGCGTTCCGAAGACGCCAACGTAAGACTCCACCTTGTCGTAGTACGGCGCGAGATCCTGGTAGGTGATGGGCCAGTCGTCGCCCATGCCGTCGCTGGAGCGCGCGCGAAAGTCGACTTCGGCGAAGCGCAGCGCGATGCGCCCCCAGTGATTGGTGCGTCCGCCCACAATGCGCGAGCGAAACCAGCGGAAGTTCGTTCCCGGCGCGGAGGTATACGGTTCGCCCTCGATGGTCCACGCACCGTTGGGGGCCATGAACTCCGTCTTGCCAAAATCCTCGAAACCTTCTCCGCCGATGCCCGCGCCGCGGTGCGCCAGTTCATAGGGCCAGACGTGTTCCTTGTAGTCCTTCTCGGGATAGAGCGGCGGGCCCGCCTCGAGCATCACCACATCGAGTCCGCCTTCCGTGAGGACCTTTGCTGCGGCTCCGCCCGCGGCGCCCGACCCAATGATGCAAACGTCGAAAACTCTCCCTTTGCGCATGATCTGTAACATCGATTGTTTTCCCCTATTTCGCCCTGAGTCCGGAGGCCCGGGAAGACTTCCGACGTGTCGCCGCCCGGACCGTCCCTTCCGATTGAGGAGTCGAAAAACTATAAGTACTTCACAAGTTCGTCAAGAATCTTTTGCGTGCCCTCGTAAGGTTCACCGGGGCCGCCAAACTCCGCCGAGTAGATGCCCTTGAATCCCGCCTTCTTCGAAATTTCCAGGCAGCGCTTGAAGTTGAACTCCGTCTCGTCATGCCGGAATTCACGATGAATCGAAAACCAGAACGCCGCGCTACAAGTACTTCACCAACTCGTCCAAAACTTTCTGCACGCCCACGTAAGGATCGCCGGGGCCTTCGTACTCGATGGAATAAACGCCCTTGAATCCCGCCTGTTTCGAAATCTCCACACATTTCGGGAAATCGAATTTGGTTTCCCTTCCCTGCGCGTCGA
>DATKYV010000156.1:0-4622 GCA_035528275.1 Terriglobia bacterium
AATCCCCCCAGACGGGATTTCCACATTCCCACCGCGCCGACGACGGCGGGTCCAGAGGCTCGATGATGCAGAGCAAACAAAAAGCAAAACCGGACAGATCATGTGCTATAAAAACCGGACATTTTCATGTGCTAACGACATACCATGACCCTAGCCCGCGGAGGCGCTGCTTCCCCGTGGGCGTCCCTGCGTCCCAGCGATTCCCGGCCAGAGATACTACGGGAGGAGCCGAGGCGTTTTTTGGGTGGGACGAAGGCCCCGGCTCTCCCGGTCCTGCGTGCTACTCTCCCCCATGCGGAGGTGGTAGTGGCTAAGTCAGTTGTGGTCTGTCACTGTCGGGCATAATGCCACAGAATGATGCAATACACAACATCCGATGAAATCCCTGAGGGCGGTCCGGCTGTGTGGAAGGCGGTGACACCTGCCACGATTCCCCGGGAGCCCGAAAGCGCAGATGTACCCGGCCGAACTTTGGAGCGATTGGTCGGGGCCCAGGGGAAGGTGCAACATCAACTGCCTTTCCGATGAAGTCTTGCGGGACCATCAAAGATCGCAGCGGGCACGGCACTCCCCTTTTGCTTGCCTCGCCGGTCTTTGTGGTATGATTCGGCTGGTTTTTGACCGTGCGCAGGAGGGGCGGACGGTTTCTCCGGGTAGGTTCATGGGAAAAAAGGTGACCACCGAGAAATCCAAAGCCCGCCGTCGGAGCTCGCGGATACTCATGCGCATCCCGCTGATCATCAACGTTGTGGACGGCTCCGCGCAGACCGAATGGGAGCCGGTTGAAACGATCATGGTGAGCAAGCACGGGGCGATGGTCCGGGCCCAGCAAGATTTTCAGGTGGGGTCCATCCTTGAAATCCGCATCCGCAACAAGGACCGCATAGCGCGGGCGAGGGTGGCCTGGAAGTCGTCGAAGGTGACGCCTCATGGAATCGAGCTGGGTTTCGAGATCCTCGATGAAGAGGGCTTCTGGGAAATGACCTTTCCTCCCGACCGGTGGTCCGAGGTTCCGAAACCCAGAAATCTGGGTAGGAAGCCTCACCAGGATGGCGGGAGGCGTCAGGAATGGGAGGGAGAAATGTTAGTGCGCGATTTTATGACCACAGAAATAACCTCCCTGCAGGAAAGCGACAACCTGCTGGAGGCGAGGATGGTCTTCCTCCGGTCTTCGTTCCGTCACCTCCCCGTTCTCCGGGACAAGCAACTGGTGGGCGTGGTCACCGAGCATGACGTCAAGCAATTCGCTCCCTCCCTCACCAGCGGGATGAGCCCCGAGGAATACAACCGGCTGCTGGAATCGACCCCCGTCTCCCGGGCGATGACGCGCGATCCGGTCACCCTGCAACCCGACCAATCGGTCTACGACGCGGCGTTCGCGCTCTACTCCAAGCGCTTCGGTTGCCTGCCCGTGGTAGAGAACAACGAACTGGTGGGAATCATCACCACCACCGACATGCTGGGGCTGCTGGTGCGCCTCATCCGCGACCAGGGTCTCGTCCCCGGTGAAGAGCGCGACCAGTCTTGAACCGTCGAAGGACCCGCCGGCACCACGCGCCACTCGAATGAGCTATCCTCGGCAGCTTTCGGTATAATCCCCGTGTCCCATGAGCTGGCTGACGCTCCCCCGCAAGCCCGAGCCGGAAGTGATGGGCGACGCCGACGAGGTCGAAGCATACGCCTCAGCCGCCGCGCAAGCCCATCTCGATGCCATCGACAATACCCTCGTTGATCAGGTGCTCTCGCTGGGGATCTCCAGCGGACGCCTGCTCGACGTCGGCACCGGGCCGGGCGGAATTCCGCTGAAAATCGCCCGGCGCTTGGCGGGGATTCGCGCCATGGGCGTCGATTATTCGCGCAACATGATTCTTGCCGCGCAGCGCGCCGCCGCCGAGCAGGGGCTGGCGGACCACCTCACCTTTCTTGTCGGCGACGCCAACCGGCTCCCGTTTTCCAAGGCCACCTTCGATGTCGTTCTCTCCAACTCGGTGCTCCATCACCTGGCGAACCCGCTTGCGTTATTGAACGAGATGGCGCGCGTTGCCCGCCCCGACGGCATCGTGCTCTTGCGCGACCTGCGGCGGCCCTCGCGGCTGGCGTTCCCTTTTCACGTGCGCTGGTACGGCCGGTACTACAGCGGTCTGATGTATAAGCTCTTTGCGGACTCGGTCGCCGCCGCTTACACGGCCGACGAGCTCGCCGACATGCTTGGGCGCTCGGCGCTCGCCGACGCCCGAGTCTTCTTCCACGAGCGCACCCACCTTGGATTTGTCCGCAACGGGCGGCGCGCCACAGAGGGCGCAGGCAGGAAGGAAGGCAGCGCCTGAGATGAGGCTTTTATTCCTCGTGCTGTTCTCCGTGGTCAGCGCGGCGGGCTTGGGGGCGAAAGAAAAACCTCAGGTCACCTATACCATCCCCTTGCCGCCTCGGCCCGACTTCAGCTCCCTCGATTGGTTGATCGGCGAATGGAGCGGCAAGACTGCGGGACGCGAGCCGCAGGGCGAAATTCATCTCTCGGTCGCCTATGACCTCGAAAAGCGTTTCGTGATCTTCCGCCAGCAGGTGTCGTTGCCACCCACAAAGAGTTCCCCGGGCGTCGAGGAATCCTGGATGGGAGTGCTCAGCGACGACCGAGTACGGCCCGGCATGGTGTTGCGGACCTTCTCCAGCACCGGATTTATGGCGCGCTATCGAGTGATGGTGGACAAGGCCGAAATCCGATTCAATCCGGAGGGCGGCGAAGAACCTCCGCCTGGTTGGCTTTTCCGCAGCGTCATCGCGCGTACCGGCGTAGCGCATCTCACCCTGACCGTTCAGGCGGCTCCACCCGATAAACCCTTCTTCGACTATTACACCGCGGAGCTTACGCGCCAACCTCCCGAGAAACCTGCCGGTTCCGTTTCCCTCCCGACGAATTGAGGGTGTAGAATCTTTCGAACATGAATTCGGGCCGGCGCGGCCGCTGCTCGAACCTTCGCCTGGCCTTTCGCCAAACTCTGGCGAGCCGGGGGCGGTTCGCGCCCCCTGTCGCCTGAGGAGGAGATCATGTCCACCGGCAAAAAGATCGCGCTCGGCGTCGTCATTTTCTTTGTCGTCCTGGTCGTTGGGGTGACGATCGCCATCCCCTTTCTGATTGACATTGACCGCTACCGCCCGCGGGTGGTCGCGCACATCGAGGAAGTGACGGGCAAGCCGGTGGCCATCGGCAAGTTGACGCTGACCATCCTTCCCAAGCTCTCCATTCGCGTGGATGATTTCGTGTTGGGCAATCCTTCCGGCTTTCCCAAGGGCGACTTCCTCAAGGCCAAGCGAATCTACGCTGAGGTGGATGGCAGGGCGCTGTGGGACCGGAAAGTCGTGGTGCAGTCGCTCGAGCTCAGCGACCCGGTTATCAACCTGCTTTCGAACAGCCGCGGCAAGTCGAATTTTGAAAATCCACCGGCGCCCAAATCCGCCAAGAAAGCGGGCGACGACCCCTCGGAGTTTACGCTCGGCGTGATCTCAAAGGTCGCCCTTTCGGGCGGCCAATTGTCCGCGGCAAACGTGTTGAGCTCGGGCCGGGTGGGCTCAACTTATTTCCAGGCGCGCGATGTTTCGATCGACCTGCAGGATGTGGACCTCAACGCCTTCACCGCTTCTTCGTCGGCGGCACTCGCGCCCGCCACGAGCCCACGAGAATCGCTCTTCGCGATTCTGGGAGCGACGCTCACCTACGCGGCACCCGACGCCAAGCCCGCCGCCCAAGGAGAACTTCGAGCCGACTCTTTGCGTTTCGGCCAGATCCAATTGACTTCCGTGCGCACCAAGTTGCGCCTATTCCCGCAAGCGATTCACCTCGACGACCTCAACTTCGACCTTTACGGCGGGCACGCCAACGGCGCACTCACATTCAACCTCGCGGGCCGGAATCCGCGTTACAGTACTCAGGCACGGCTGAGTGGCGTCAATGTCGCGCGCCTGCTCGAGGCGTTTCCCGATGGAAAAGGCAAGATGACGGGGACGCTGGATGGAAACATCCAGCTTTCCGGCGTCATCCTCGATTCCCCTGACCCGCTGGCAGGCATGCGCGGCACGGGAAAGATGAACATCCGCGACGGCGAATTGCCCAGCCTGCAGTTGAATAAGAATCTGATGACGGTGGCGCGATTCAGCAAGCTGGGGGCCGCCGAGGGCGACCCCTCGTCCTTCAAATCGATTTCGGCGGATTTGAATGTCGCCAACCAGCGGATTGCGAGCGAGAAGGTGAGCCTGGTGGGAAACGGTGTGGACGTTGAAGGCACCGGCAGTGTGGCCTTGGCAGGCGCCGGCAGCCTGGACTATACGGGCGTGGCGAACCTCCAGGCCCAGCAAAATCAGGCCACCGACGTGCTGGCCGCCTTTTCCGGGGCGAAATTCGCCGACGGCAAGCTGACGTTTCCGTTTACGCTGGGTGGGACGCTCGAGAATCCCCAGTTCAAGCTGAAGTCGGCGGTCGGGACGGCAGACCGCGTGAAGGGAATCCAGCAATTACTGGCCGGCGGCGCCGCACAGGAAAGCACCACCCCGGAGGGCCAGACGCAACAACAGCAGACGCCGCAAGACCTCGTCAAAGGTATTTCGGGGCTTTTCAAGAAGAAAAAGAC
>DATKYV010000157.1:0-2128 GCA_035528275.1 Terriglobia bacterium
CTCGGATGGGCTTCCTGGATGTAGACGACGTAAAACGCCACATCATCTTTATATTGCCTGTAGAGCTTGTTGAGCGCGGGAACCTCCCGGCGAAAAGGCGGTCAGGTGTAGCTGCCGAAGACCAAGACCACCGGCTTCTCACCGCGCAGGGAAGAAAGCTGCGCAACCGACTTCTTGTCCACTGTGTGGAGGGAAAAATCGGGCGTAATGTCGCCCACCTTTAGGTGACCGGCTCTGGCGTGCAGCCAGAGCGGCTCGAAGGGCAGCAGAATATAGGCGATCGTTGGGACATGCCTCATCACCCCGCCGAAGACCTCGGGCGGCTGGCGCATGGCCGAGTAAAGGCCGATCACCAGCAGGATATAGACCACGGCAAGAATGCCCGTAATCTTCAGTAGTCGCCGCACGGCTTCTCCGCCTTTTCGGTCACAATATTGCTAGCCCGTTGGACGTAATGCCGCCCTGGAGAAGTATACTTCACTCCGCCCCGTTTCTTTGACGATCTCTATGGCGGGGCTGGAGGCGGAGGAGCCGCGCAGGTGACAACCCTTTTCCGCCGCGCGGTGTTGGCCATGGCGCCAAGCGGAATGTGATATACGGCCCGGGTGATTCCCGGCTCTCGATCGTCGCGAACAAAAGGTGACCCATGAATGTTCCCGCCCGCTCGCCCGGCGCAAGTCGAGTCGCTGGAATTGTCGCAATCCTCATCCTTGCCGGCCTCGCGGCCACGGGAGTCTGGCGCCGTGTATACGCAGAGGAATCCGATGCAGGCGCGCGGCTCGACGCTCCCTTCACGCTCGATGTCCGGACGCCTCACATTGCCTGGGGGAAACCTTCGGCGGGGCCGCCGGTGCGGGCGTTTGTTGTGCCCAGCGTCAGCGAGGGGCGCACGCTGGTGGAGCTTGCGCAACGCATGGACCTTTCGTTCGACACGGTGACGATTGATGAAGCCTGGGACGTGAACACCTGGACTATCGGCACCGATGAGAAATACGAATCGCGAAACTACAAGCTGGCGTACCAATACCTCGAAGAGGACCTCACCAAGGCCACGCCCTATGACGTGATCGTCCTCCCCAGCCTGCACGGCTGGAACCGCCTGCCACAGCGGGTTCGCGAGGCCATCCGGGAGCGCGTCGAGGGGGGAACCGGGCTGGTGCTGATTCATCCCACCACTGGAGTGCCAGCTCCCGACGACCCGCCAGCCGTGAGGCCCTTGAACGATTTCGCTCCCGATTACGAAGTCCCGCCCGGCGAGGATCTATGGCAACTCTCGCCGCTGGTCGGGGTTTTGTCGGACCGTCTGAATTCGCGCGGTCACCGCGAAATCCGCCCCGACGCCGTGGCCAATGGACCCTGGAAGCGCGTCGCGGACCACTTCATCACGGCGAACGTTCCGTTCGAAGCTTTTCCTTCCGACTTTCTGAAGCACTATCGATACAAGCTCGGCGAAGACTCGACGGCCCTGGTCGCGGGCGACGGAGGCGAACCGATTGTCGCGACGAAGACCTTCGGCAAGGGAAGGGTGGTGGCGTTCGGGTACGTCAACACCGGCCTCTCGCCGCGGATCGATTGGAAGATTCTCGGCCAGCGCGATGACCACTGGTGGGAATATTTCTACTCGGTACTGTGCCGTTCCATCCTCTGGGCCGCGCAGCGCGAGCCGGCCATGGCCCTGGGCACGATGAGCGTGGGAAGCTCCGGCGCCGCGAAGCACACGGTTTCATTCCCGGTTTCTAACTCCACGCCGCTTGCCGCCGCCGAAGTCATGGCCCAGATCAGAAACGAATGGGGAGACCGCGAGGGCAGCGTGGGCGCCACGCTCGATTTCGAGCACGGCGGATTTGGCGCCAAGCTCGAGCTGCCGGGGGGATTGTCGGCCGGACGCCGTTACGTGGACATCATCCTGCAGGCGGAAGGGAATCACTACGATTGGGGCAGCGTTTCGTTCCAGATCGACAGACCCAACGAGATTCTCGAGATCAACACCGACCAATCCTTCTACGAGCGGGGCGACAAAGTTCAGGTGAGCTTCAAGACCCAATCGGACCACCCGAGTGGTTTCGTCGCCGAATTGCTCGATCATCGCGGGCGGTTGATCGGGCGCGAAATTCGCCCCGACGGACTG
>DATKYV010000158.1:0-3385 GCA_035528275.1 Terriglobia bacterium
GGATATCATGAAAGTAGGGAGCTACAGAGACCTTGTCGTCTGGCAGAAGGGGATGAGGTTGGTGAAGTAGGTTTATGTGCTGACTCGTGTCTTCCCTCGCGACGAGAAGTTCGGGCTTGTCGCCCAGATGCGGCGTGCGGCGATCTCGATCCCGTCCAATATCGCAGAAGGGCAGGCGCGCCACACAACGAAAGAGTTTATTCAATTCCTTTCTCATGCTGAAGGCTCGCTCGCGGAGCTGGAGACGCAGTTGGAGATCGGAGTGGGCCTCGAATATTGCACCAAGCAACAGGCGGTTGAGTCAGTTCAGCTCACGTCCGAACTAAAACGAATGTTAAATGCCCTTCGGAGAAAACTCGTCGACCGCCAAGGATGACGTCTTGCTTGTCACTCGTCACTTGTTTTCTCTGACGCGAGGTTTCCCATGAGAGTTGAAGCGCGAGCACCGGCGAGAGTGGATTTGGCGGGCGGGACGGTGGATATCTGGCCGCTCTATCTTTTTCACCCCGGCGCGCAGACCGTCAACATTGCGATTCGATGCTACGCCTCGTGCCGGGTGGACACACGCGCCGATCATCGCGTGGTGCTGATGTCTGAAGACCAGAAGATCACCGAGACGTACGAATCGCTTACCGATCTATCCTTGAAGCAGTCGGCGCTGCCTCTGCTCCGCGAGCTCGTGCTCTTCTTCGATCCGCGACGGGGAGTCACCATCCGGACCAGCTCGCAGGTGCCCGTCGCCGCCGGCCTGGGCGGGTCCTCGGCGCTCAACATCGCGATTTGCGGGGCGCTGGCGCGCGTCACCGGCAAGCGCTACACACGCACGCAGTTGCTGGAAATCGCCAAAAACGTCGAGGCGCTGGTCATTAAAGTCCCCACCGGCTGGCAGGACTACTTCCCGGCGCTTTACGGCGCCGCCAATGCCGTCCACCTGGAACGCGACGGTGTGAAGCGCGAAAGGCTCCCGCTCTCTTTCCCCGACCTGGAAAGGCGATTCGTCCTTTGCTACACCGGGCAGCCGAGGAACTCCGCCATCAACAACTGGGAAGTGATGAAGGCGCACATCGACGGAGACCCCAAGGTGCGCCACAATTTCGACCAGATCGTCACCATCGCCAGCCAGATGCGCGAGGCGCTGCTCGCCAATGACTGGAACGACGTGGCGGAACTGCTGGCCCTGGAGTGGGACAATCGAAAGCGCAATTTTGAGGGAATCTCCACCCCCAAGATCGACCGCATGATCGAACAGGCGGCCAAACACGGCGCGCTCGCCGCCAAGGTGTGCGGGGCGGGCGGGGGCGGGTGCGTGGTATTCCTGATTAAGCCGGGGACCAAACCCGCCGTCGAGAAGACCCTCGCCCGCATGGGAGGGCAGATCATTAATTTCGGCGTTTCGAGGACGGGGCTGGAAGTCCACCTGAACCACACCGGGCACGAGTGGGAGGCCACAAGGGGCGGCCGGCGGTGATTTGGGATAAGGTGTTCCTCGAAAGCGGGCAAGTGCGGCCGATCTGGCGATTCTTCCTATCCGCAGTTCTGATCTTCTTTGCCATTCTGGCCGTGGGCGTGGTCCTGGCGCTGATTCTTGGCGCCCTGGATTACCGTCCCTCGAAGCTTCTACTGCTCTGCTATTCCAGCCTGCTCTTGTTTCCCGCTTTGCTCGGCCTCTTCAAGTTTCTGACCGCATCATTGGAGAAGAAACCTCTGGGCTCCGCCGGACTGGCGTTTCTGAGCGGTTGGAAGATGGACTTGGGGCTGGGCTTGGTCGTCGGCGCGGCCATGATTCTTGCCGTTGGGGGCGTTGAAATTTTGTTCGGCCTGGTTGAGTTTTCCTGGGGTGGCGGCTCTGCCGAAAAAACCGTGACGTGGGGCGTCTCCTTGTTCGTCGTTATGGCCATCGCGGCCGCCAACGAGGAAATGATGTTTCGCGGCTACCCGTTTCAGAGACTGGTTGACGCCGTGGGACCGGTGCCTGCCGTGGGCTTGACCTCGGTTCTTTTCGGCCTCGTCCACTTGTCGAATCCCTCCGTCACCTGGATCTCGACTGTGAACACCATGCTGGTGGGAGTTCCTTTTGCCGTTGCATACCTCCGTACTCGGACGCTCTGGCTGCCCATCGGGATGCACTTTGCATGGAATTTCATCCAGGGATTCGTGCTGGGGCTGCCGGTCAGCGGCATCGTGGTGCCCGAATCCTTGCTGCGAGCCGATCCCCGAGGGGCTGTTTGGTTGACGGGCGGAGCCTATGGGCCGGAAGCAGGGCTGCTGGCTACGGCCATAATTTTTGCAGTCACCGTTTACCTGTTGTTCTCCAGAAGCATCTATATAAGAGAGGACACGAAGAAACTGGTTTTCGGAGCCAAGCCCTCCCCGCCCGAGTCGGGAGGGAGCACTCTATTCTCCATGACGTCGGCGGACTAGGTTGAACCAGCGCGCCGCCGGCCGAGTCCAATGCCGGGCATCTTCTCCAAACCGGGGATAGCTCAGGAAAGCGCGCGGAGAAATCGCATCCGTCGGGCCGCCAGCCTTGCTCTGGCCATGGCTGTGGTTGGCGTTTCCAGTTTCGCCGATCAGCGGATCACCAGAGACTCGCGCATTGAGCTCATTCGCGGTCTGGCTCACGAAATCGCCGTGGTCAAAGTTGTCTTACCGCGGGGCAAAAGGGGGCTCTTTCTCAGCTCCCAGGGACAGATCGATGAGGAGAAAGCCAAGAGTCAGCTCCAACAGAACGGCGTGGCGGTGCGGTCCGGGATGCCGGTCCAGATCACCAAGATCAGGATCGAATCCAACCGCATTCTTTTCGAAATCAACGGTGGCGGGAAAAAAGGGAAGAAGTGGTATCAACGGATTCAAATTGGCGTGGGATCCGCCACCGCACCCATTGTTCCCGATTCGCCCACCGTGGCTTACGGCTCATCAATCACCTTGACCTTCCCGGGAAAAGTCCCCGACATGACCGTCGAGCAGGTGAAAGCGATGCTGGTTCCGGTTCTGGATTTCGACCGGCGTTCGCCGACTGTTCTCTATACGCCCTCGGTCCCTCCGGAAATCAAAAAGGCCATCGAGAATCATCAGGTGATTGTGGGAATGGATCGGGATGCCGTCCTTTCGTCCAAAGGCCCGCCGGATCGCAAGGTTCGCGAGGTCCGGAAAGGGGTGGAAATTGAAGACTGGATTTACGGCCTTCCCCCGCACGTCCTGTTTGTGACTTTCGAGGGCGACACCGTGGCCTCGGTGCGACAGCACTAGTGCCGTTCCAACTATTCGCAGCTTCTTCGGTAAAGAACGAACCCGAGCGATTGAACAGACGCTTCGGGATGCGATCCCGCAGAGCGGGACCATTAGGTTGGTCCGGTACCAGGCTGCTCCCCCAGCTCCTGGAAAC
>DATKYV010000159.1:0-13700 GCA_035528275.1 Terriglobia bacterium
TGGGTTTCCGACGCCGGCAGGAACCCTAATCACCGAAAGTGCAACCGCGCCGGCGATCGCGAGAAGGGCTAAAGCGGGCTGTGATGATGGAATCTTCAATCTCTTCCTCTCGAGCACATGCACCCACTCACGGTTTGGGGACCCGCCATGCCGAGCCCAGCGGAGTCTCAATGTTGCCGGCCTGCAATCCCCGAACTCTTTCGGTCGCTGCGGGCGTGGAGGTCGGCGACGATCTTGAACTCGCGTTCGGCGTCGCTCTTGCGCCCCATCTGCTGGTAGGCCCGCGCCAGCGCGTAGTGGGCCTCCACGTGGTCCGGGACCAGTTCCACCACTTTCTTGAGCTCCGTCTCAGCCTCCGCGAACTGCTTGCGGCCGAGCAGGACGCGCGCCAATCCGTATCGCGCCTGATACCCTTGTGCGTTGATCGCGATTCCTTTTCGGAACAAAGCCTCCGCCGCGTCAAGGTTCCCTCGCCCCAGCTCGATATTTCCGGCCAGCCAATACGACTCGAAGAAGTTCGGGTGAAACTCTACTTCCTTCTTGAATTCTTCCAGCGCCTCCCGGAGGTTTCCCTGGCTCTGGTACGCGTAGCCCAAGTGGTAGTGGGCCAGCGGGAACTTCGGCGCCTGCGCGAGGACTTTCTTGAATTCCTCGATGGCGGGAAGGGTCTGGTTCAGGTTGTGATAGGCGCGGCCGAGCAGCACGCGCGCCTGAAGGTTGGCGGGCTCGAGGCGCAAGCACGTCTCGAGGGATTTGGCCGCCGCGGCGTTCTTGTTTTCGCTCAGATCGACGAGTGCCAGATTGAAATGATTCTGGGCAACGCTGGGGTCAAGCTCGATGGCGCGCTGAAACGCCTGGCGAGCCTCGGCGTTCATTCCCATCTTGAAGAGCGCCGCGCCGAGAAGCTGGTGAAGCGGCGACGACCGGGGATACTCGCCGACGGCGCGCCGGGCCTCGGTCACCGCGCGGTCAGTGTGGCCGGTCTGAATCGTCGAGCTAATTTGATTGACGAGAGTTTCTTCGCCGGGACGATCCTGAGCCGTGGCAACAGCCGGCTGGCTCAGCAGGAGAAGGAACACCAGAGGAAACAACGCGGCGAGGGTGCGATTCGGCCTCACAGAGCGATGGTAGTCGCGGGGAAAGAAGGAAGTCAAACCGCGACGGGGCAAGTTTGCGAGAAGCTCAAGACGCTGAAAGCAGTTAGACGATCTTCAGTTTCTTACCCACCGATCCCAGAATCCCCAGCGCGCGCGCGAGCTCTTCTTCCGTGTGCGTAGCGGTGACGATGGTCCGGATGCGCGCTTTGCCCACGGGCACGGTGGGAAAGCCGATGCTCTGCGCGAAGACTCCCTCGGCGAACAACTGGCGGGAGAATTCGTGGGCCAGCGCCGCGTCGCCGACGATAACCGGGGTGATGGGCGTCTCGCTCACGCCGGTGTTGAAGCCGAGCTTCTTCAGACCTTCCTTGAAGTATTGGGTGTTCGCCCAGAGCTTTTCGAGGCGCTGCGGCTCCTCTTCCATCACCTCGAACGCCGCGATGCACGTCGCGGCGACGGAAGGCGGATGCGAAGTCGAAAACAGGAAGGGTCGGGCGCGGTGGTAAAGATATTCAATGGTGTCGCGCGTCGAGCAAACGTACCCGCCCAGCGCCCCGACGGCCTTCGACAGCGTCCCCACCTGGATGTCCACGCGGCCGTGCAGATTGAAGTGGTCCACCGTGCCGCGCCCGTTGCGGCCCAGGACGCCCGAGGCGTGCGCGTCGTCAATCATCATGATGCAGCCATACTTCTCGGCCAGCTCCACCAATTGCGGCAGCGGAGCGATGTCGCCTTCCATGGAGAAGACGCCGTCGGTGATGAGCAGCTTGCGGCCGGGGTGATTCCGGATCTCCTTCAGGACCTTTTCGCAAGCCTCGATGTCTTTGTGAGGAAACACCTTGATCTGGGCGCGGGAGAGGCGGCAGCCGTCGATGATAGAAGCGTGGTTGAGCTCGTCGGAGACGATGACATCCTCTTTCGAAAGGATGGCCTGCACCGTTCCGGCGTTGGCGGTGAAACCGGACTGGAACACCACCGAGGCCTCGACGTTCTTGAACCGCGCGATCTTCTCCTCCAGCGCCATGTGCAGCGACATAGTGCCGGCGATGGTGCGCACGGCGCCCGACCCCACGCCGTACTTTTCGACGGCTTCGAGCGCCTTCTGCTTCAGCTTGGGGTGTGTGGTGAGCCCCAGATAATTGTTGGACGAAAGGTTGATGACCTCGCGCCCGTCGAAGCGCGCCACGGCGCGCTGCTCGGTCTCCAGAATCCGCAGCTTCTGGTAGAGCTTCTGCTCGCGGAGCTTGTTCAGCTCGTCAGAAAGGTATTGCAGTTGGGCAAGAGGCATGGGAGTACCCTGGAAGCAAAGAAGGTTTAGAGTCGAGAGTTCAGACAACTCTAAACCCGGCGGCGCCCTTAAGGAAGCCCATTCGGATACATCAGCACTTTGCAGGCGTTCCCGGAGAGCAGGAGTTCCATTCCGTGTTGAAAGTCAGACAAGGGAATGCGGTCGGAAATCAGCGGGGAGATATCGAGCGCGCCGATTTCCGGCACCGCTACTCGCTGGTATTCCGCACCTGGCTTGGGTTCGGCCTTGACGATCGCCTGCATGGTCGGGGCGGGCATGGGAATCCTGGGGTGCAGCCTTCCTCAGCCGAGAGAAACTGCCTGCCGCAGTCTCTCCCTGGCGCCATGATACCACAAGCCGCCGGAGGGCGCTGGGAGGCATGTCGCTGCAATCTGTTTGGGAATTCGCTTACTGGATCTTTCGCCGGACCTTCTCGATACCCTCTTGGGCGAGGGTGTAGTCGGGAGCGATTTTGAGAGCCTGTTCGAAGTGCTGGCGTGCCTTCCCGTACATCTCTTTCGCCAGGTAGACGCGACCGAGGTTGTAGTGGGGGTAATAGTAGGATTCGTAGCGCCGCGAGAGGAGCGCCCGCTCGAGCCAGGGTATGGCCTCGTCGTATTCCCCCTTTTCGATCAGGTACGCTCCGATGTCGTTGTAGGGGTTGCCAAAGTCGGGATCAACCTGGATGGCCTTTTTGCACTCAGCGATGGCCTCGTCGAGCTTCCCCTGATACCGGTAAGCCCAGCCGAGGAAGGTGTACGCTTCGGCGGTGGGGTGCAGGTCGAGGGAGCGCTTGTAGAGCTCCACGGCCATGTCGTACTCGCCGCCCATCTGATACTGATAGGCTTCCTTCAGCAGTTCCCAGGCCGATTGGAGTTCTTCAGCGCTCATCGCATTCTCTCGCCCAGTTATCTTAGGCACAGCCTTCCGGGGAAGTCAATCAGCGGACGACCGGTACGTCATGCAGGCTGATTACCATGGCATCCCCATTCTTGCGTATTCACGCCCACTCATCGGTTGCGCCTTCTCTGCCCCGCTGATATGCTGGCGGCTTTGCGTCACTCCTCGGACGGGGCATCATGAAAAGGTCTGGGATCCTGGCCGCGGCCATCAACGCGTTTCTCTGCTCGGAGGTTTCTGGCAATTCATGAGCAACCGTGCTGAGTCGGACGCCTTTGATGTGGCGGAGGCCGGTGCGCCGGGCGCATCGGCCTCGCGCGTCCGCTACGCCGTGCTGGCGTTGATCTGTTCCCTCTCGGTCATCACTTATCTCGACCGCGTTTGCATCGCGGGGAGCGCCCCCTACATCACCGACGATTTGGGCCTGACTCCCGTCGAGATGGGTGCGGCGTTCAGCGCCTTCGCCATTGCCTACGCGCTCTTCGAAGTGCCGGGCGGCTGGCTGGGCGACCGCATCGGCCCGCGCAAAGTTATCTCCCGCATCGTCGTCTGGTGGTCGATGTTCACGGTCTTCACCGGCCTGGTGAACCGCTTGTGGTCGCTCATCACTGTGCGCTTTCTGTTCGGCGCTGGAGAGGCGGGAATGTACCCGAACTCCGCCAAAGTCTTCTCCCGCTGGATGCCCAAAGTCGAACAAGGCTTCGCGACCGGACTGATGTGGATGTTCGGGCGGATGGGCGGGGCGTTCGCGCCGGGACTGGTTGTGTACCTGATTGCCCGCACCGGGTGGCGCGCCACGTTCTGGATCTTCGGCGTGGTAGGGATGGTCTGGGCGGTGTTCTTCTGGACGTGGTTCCGCGACACCCCGCAGGAGAAAGCCGGCGTCAACGAGGCGGAAATCCGGATCATTCGGGCTGGCCAAGACGGCCCCCGTCAGCCGACGGGTCACGTCCAGGTGCCCTGGGGACGTTTGCTGCGCAGCAGCAACATGTGGGCCATCGCCTGGATGTATTTCTGCATGGCCTACGGATGGTACTTCTACATCACGTGGCTGCCGACCTATTTGAAAGCCAAAGGCGCTTCGATGATGCAAGCCGGAATCTATGGCGGGATGCCGCTGTTTTTCGGCGCAATCGGATGCCTCCTGGGCGGGTTGCTCACGGATTACGTGGTGAAGAAGACCGGCAACCTCAGGAATCGCCGTTATATCGGCTTTGCGGGATTCTTCCTCGGCTCGATTTGCATGATGGCGAGCGCCTGGATTCGCGACCCGCTGGTGGCGGTGACGGTGATCTCCATGGCCTCCTTCTTCGGCGATATGACCATGGGCTCCTGCTGGGCAGTCTGCATGGACGTCGGCCACGAGCTGGCGGGCACCGTTTCCGGGATCATGAACATGACGGGGAATTTCGCCGGTTTCCTTTTCCCCACCGTGACAGGATTCCTCGTCCAGTATTTGGGAAGTTGGGATTTGCCGATTATCGTTTCGAGTGCCATCTTCTTTCTGGGCGCGCTGCTCTGGCTGCGAATCGATCCCACGGAGTCGGTGATCGCCGAGCCGGAGCGCGCGACCTCATAGCCCCGGCCCTCACAAGGCAGTGAATCCCTGAGGGTCGGGTTCCCCGGGGTCACCAATGTGTCGCTCTGAGGGTTTCCGACGATGAAGAAGATTGTTCGCGCTGTTGTCATCCTCCTGCTGATCGTCAGCAGCGTGCAGTTGTGGCTGCTGCTGCGCAAGCCTTCGATGCCCTCCCCCGAAACAAGCCCCCAGGCCGCGCAGTCTTTCGATCGCAAGCTGGACGAATTGATCCGGGCCACCGAACAGGGAATGCCCGGGGAGGTCCGGCTCACGGAGGCGGAGCTGAACTCCAAGATCCAGGCAAAACTTCGGGACTCTCCCATGCCCGCCGGGGCCGGCACGCTGAAGGCCGCGGTCGTTCATATGGAAGGTGACAAGCTCCAGGCGTTGCTCACCGTCGATCTCAAAGGGGTGGATCTGTACGTGACCTTGGGAGGGAATTTGACTTTTAAGGATCACGTCGTGGCGCTTGTGCCCTCGGAGGTGAAGATCGGGAGCCATCCCCTGCCCGCCTCGATGCTGGCGGGCAGGCTGAACCTCAGTTTGGAAGTCCCGGAAGCGGTGTCGGGGATTCGTGTCGAAAACGGGGAGCTGGTGGCCGAGACGCAGTAGCCGGTCAGTGCGCCTCCTTCAATTGTCGCACAACCTCCATACAGGCCCGTGCCGCGTGGTAGGGGGCTTTCCATTCGCTGGCTTTTTCCCCGGTGATTCTGCCGTCAGTCTCGATCGTGTTGTACCACTCGCCATACTCGCGGTCCACGAAATGCTCGAGCGTGTATTGCGCCTGCGAGTTGAACGCCTTCCAGTATTCGGGATTCTGAAAGAGCTGGTAGGCATTGAGAAGGCCGACCAACCCTTCGGCCTGCACCCACCAGATCATTCGCTTACTCTCCGGCAGGCCCGCCGCGGGGCCTTCGTCGTAGATGCCGCCGCGTTCGTGGTCGAAGCCGGCGCGCAGCGTGTGTTCAACCAAAGCGCGTGAGGCCCGCAGGACGTTCTCCGGAATCGCCTCTCCGAGCGCCTCGGCACTCTCCGCCATCAGCCAGCTCAGTTCGATGTCGTGGCCGTAAGAGCTGGTGTCGGGGCCGGAAGGTTTCCAGTCGTCGGTAAAATAGGGCCGGGCGAAGCCTTGGTCGGAATCCACGATCTTTTCTGCGAAGATCTTGAGTAACTCCTCGACGCGGGCGCGCACTTTGGCGTCACCGGTGGCCTTGTAGAGTGTGGTGAAGGACTCGAGCAGATGGATGTGTGTGTTCATGGATTTCCGCCCGCGCGCGCCCAGCGTGTCATCGGCGGAGAGGAATTGCCATTCTTCGCTGAAACCTTCACGGTATCCGCCGTTCTCGTTGTCGTGCGCCTTGCGGTCAATGAGCCGAAACAGCTCCAACGCTTCTTCGCAGGTCTTGGAGTCGTCGAAGGCGCGCGCGTATTCCGCCAATCCGTAAAGAGCAAAGCTCTGGCCGTAGAGGTGCTTCTTTCCGTCGCGCACGTTGCCTTGACGGTCCACCAGCCAGTAGAAACCGCCTTGCTGGGAGTCCCACATCTTCTCTCGCATGAACTTCAGCGTATGCGTGGCAACTTCTTTGTAAGCAGGGTCGGGAAACATCCGGTAGGCGGCGGAAAATGACCACACGATGCGCGATTGTTGGACGAGTGATTTTGTTCCCGGCTTGATGGGATTCCCCTTGCGATCCAGCCAGCCGATCATGCCTCCGTACTGGCGGTCGATGGCGTGGTCAACCCAAAATTTGAGGATGTTCTCTTGCAGTACTTCTTGAAACTCCTTCCCCCAGTCGCGCGATGCGCGTGCCGGTTCCTGAGCCGCCAGCGGAGCGGCGAGCGATAGAAGGGCAAGAATCAGCGCTGCAAACCGAAGCTGAAGCTTCATTTTCATTTTCCCCAATCCAAGGCCTGCGCAACGCACAGCCTAGCAGATTGCTGAGAAACCGTAGCGGCGGCTTTATGCCGCCAAACCTCGTGTTGGAATGATTGGACCTATGGCGGGATAAACCCGCCGCTACAAAGTGCGAACCCCCTCTTTCAGCACCCTGCTAGACCACCGCCACGGCGCGAATCGGCGAGCCCGAGCCGCCGCGGATCTTCAGCGGCATGGCGAGAAAGAGGAAGAAATCCGGGAGCTGCTCGAGGTTGGTGAGGTTTTCGACGATCAGGACCTGTTTCTCGAGCACCACGGGATGAATAGGATTCTTGGCGAGCGCCCCCGGCGGGTCCGGCGAAAGCGTATCCACCCCCAGCGCGCCCACCGATTTCTCGATCAGGTATTCCGCCGCGCCCATGCTCACCCCGGGCCAGTCCAACACGTAGCGCTTGTCGTCGGGCCGCAGTCCCCAGTGAGCCGACCACCCGAAGTTGAATAGCACAATGTCGCCCGCTTTCAGCGCTCCGTGCTCCTCCTCCCATTCGGCGACAAAGGTCTCGGTCACATAATCGCCTTCTTTGAACTCCCGGCAGTCAAGGCGCACGCCCCGGCCCATGAGGCGCGTGAGCGGGACCTGTTCGATGGTGACGTGCGCCCGGGGCTTGGCGTCGCTGATGAAGTGCGCCGGGGCGTCGACGTGCGTGCCGTTGTGCTCGTTCATCACCAATTGATAAGTCAGCGAGCGCCCGCCGTGCCAGTACGATCCCCAAAGATTGTGAAAGTATTTGGAATGCGTCGGATAGTTGGGGATGTGTTCTTCGAGCGTTTGGCTGAGGTCAATCACCCGGGCGCTGCGGATGGTCTCACTCAAACTCGTGGTCTCGGTCATGGTTTTACCCCATTAGGGAAATGAAAACGGTTCGAGGCATGAAGTATAAAGGATGAGAGTTAAACATTGAAGCGGAAGGCTCCGCCGCTGGTTTGTGCTTCAATCTACGCTGGGCATCCATTAGACTTCGACGTTCACCGGCAGGCCGTTCACGACAGGCAAGAACTCTTGAAAGAAGCGAGACGGGCATGAGGCATCACTCACGACGTGATTTCTTGAAGCAACTGGGCGTGGGAGCGGCAGCGTGGCCGGCCGCAGGTCACACGTTCGCAGGGCCGTCAGTGCAAGAGTCGGACCTGGGAGCGAAGCCGTTGGGCTACGCCGTGGTGGGCATCGGCAATCTGGCCAAGGGCCAGATTCTCCCGGCGTTGAGAACCACCAAGCGCTCGCGCCTGGTGGCGCTGGTGAGCGGCGACCCCGCCAAAGCGCGCCACTACGCGCGGCTCTACGGCGCGCCGGAGAAGAACATTTACAACTACGAGAACTACGACCAGATGGCCTCCAATCCCGAGATCGATGTCGTCTACGTCGTCCTCCCGAACAGCATGCACGCCGAGTACACCATCCGCGCGGCAAGAGCGGGCAAACACGTGCTCTGCGAGAAACCCATGGCCACCACGGTGAAGGACACCGAAGAAATGGTCGCCGTCTGCCGCCAAGCAAGGAAGCGGCTGATGGTCGCTTATCGGCTTCACTACGAACCCTACAACCTGGCAGCGATGAAGATGTGCCGGGAAAAAGAGCTTGGACAGATCAAGCTGATCGACGCGGAATTCGGCTTCGTCATCGGCGATCCCACGCAGTGGCGGTTGAAGCACGCCATGGCGGGCGGCGGCTCGCTCATGGACATCGGCATATACTGCCTGCAGGCGGCGCGTTACCTGACCGGCGAGGAGCCGGTGAGCGTCTACGCTGAGCAGCGGTCGTCGGACCCCGTGAAGTTCAAGGAAGTGGAGGAAAACATTTCCTTCATGCTCAGGTTCCCGAGCGGAGTCATCGCCAATTGCTATTCGAGCTATGGCATCAACTACGTCGACCACTACCGCGTTCAACTACGTCGACCACTACCGCGTGGGTGGCTCCGAGGGCTGGCTGGAGATGGAACCGGCTCATGTCTATTCTGACCTCGTGCAGCGAGTGTACAAGGACGGGAAATTCATCGTGACCACGCCCTCCACCTGGGACCAATTCGCCGCCGAGATGGACGCCTTCTCCGAAGCTATCCAGCAGGACCGCGATGTGGCCACCCCCGGCGAAGAGGGCGTGCGCGACATGAAGATCCTGATGGCGTGTTATGAGTCGCCACGCACGGGGAATACCATGAAGCTAACCTAAAGGGGAAACACGCCGGGTGAGCGCCGGATGCACCGTGCTTAGGCAAATCCGTTTCAAGCTTGCTGTTCTTCTGCCGCTCGCGAGCGCGCTGCTGTTATTGACAGCAGCGGATCGCCCCGCGGTCCGTTTCCGATTTAACGTCCCGGTGCGCATACGCGACGGCGTAACGCTGGCCGCCCACGTTTTTCTCCCCGAAGGCGAAGGCAAGTATCCGGTCATTCTGATTCGCACGCCTTACGGGAAGGAGGGCGAACAGGGCGGCGCGGTGTATTTTGCCGAGCGCGGCTACGCCGTCGTCACCCAGGACACGCGCGGGCGCAACGATTCGGACGGCGAATGGTACGCCTTCAGGAACGAAGCCGATGATGGCTACGACTCCATCGAGTGGGCGGCCAGCCAGTCCTGGTCGAACGGCAAAGTGGTGACCATGGGCGGCTCGTATCTCGCTATCGACCAGTGGCTTGCCGCCACGCGCCGCAGCCCGCACCTTGTGGCGATGGTCGTGCTGGTCAGTCCCTCCGACCTTTACAGGAATACGATCTATCCCGGAGGCGCATTCCAACTCGGGACGGCGGCAAGCTGGGCGGTGGGCACCGGCCGGCATCGGCTGATGACGGAGGAGATGAAGCTGATTTCCTGGCCGCAGATCTTCCGGCACCTCCCGGTTCAATCCGCCGCCGCTGCCGCCGGATTCGAGCCTAAATTCTATCAGGATTGGGTTGACCACCCCTCGCGCGACGACTACTGGAAAGGCCTGAGTTGGGAGGAGGCCTACTCGAACCTCAACATTCCGGTCTTGCACATCGGCGGGTGGTTCGACATCTTCCAGGAAGGGACCATCGAGAATTTTGTCGAGATGGCCCGCCAGGCGCCCCAGGCGGCGCGCAGCGCCCAGAAGCTCTTAATGGGGCCCTGGGCTCACGGCGCGTATGGACCCAAGGTCGGCGAGGTGGATTTCGGCCCGCGGTCGGTGATCGATATCCGCGCCAAGGCTTTACGCTGGCTGAACCGTTACGTCCGGGGAGAGGAAAACGGGGTCGGGGAGGAACTCCCCATCGAGATCTTCACCATGGGTGTGAAGGATTGGAGAAGCGAAACGGCCTGGCCGCCACCCGACGCCACGCCGACCAGATTCTTCCTCCACAGTCAAGGCGGAGCAAACAGTGCGGAGGGAAACGGCACGCTCTCCACGGCGGGCCCAGGCGACGAACCTCCCGACCGGTACGACTACGACCCTGCCGACCCGGTTCCCACTACGGGCGGCGGGACTTGCTGCAATCCTGTGCTGATCCCCTGGGGTGCGATGGACCAGCGTAGAATCGAAAACCGCAAGGATGTGTTGATCTACACTTCCCCGCCTCTTGAAAAAGACCTGGAAGTAACCGGCCCCGTGGCAGTCCACCTCTTGGTTTCCACCGACGCTCCCGATACGGACTGGACCGCCAAACTCGTGGATGTGGCTCCCGACGGTTTCGCCATGAACCTAACCGACGGAATCCTCCGCGCTCGTTATCGCAACTCCTTCCAGCGCCCGGAGCTTTTGGACACCGGTAAGATCTACGAATATGAAATTGCTGCCGGCAACACCAGCAACGTCTTTTTGAAAGGGCACCGCATTCGCCTGGAGATATCGAGCAGCAATTTCCCGCGCTTCTCCCGAAACACCAACACCGGCCACCAGCCCGAGAAGGATTCCAATTTCGTCGTCGCCCGGCAGACTCTGTATCACGACACCAGGCGGGCCTCTTACGTCACCTTGCCGGTTCGAAGTGAAAACTGATTATGGGACGACGGCGAAGTAGCCCGGCTTCCACCGCAGCTCGATGCCTTTGCGGCGGGCTTCCACGCGGATGGTCCGGTAGGTCCCGTCGATACGGTCATTGGTGGGACTGTATCCGATGCTGTACTGCTCGTCGAGTTCGCGCCCGATCGCCTCCAGCGACTCCGCCAGCTGGATTAGCCTGGTGGCTGAATAGATTCCGGTCGAGGCGCCCAGACCTTTGTTCTGCGACGTATCGCCGATCTGGCCGTGGGAAAGGTACCCGGTGCCCAGGTCGGTTCCCGGAGTCTCCCGCCGGGGAAAATAAGCGGCCCCGCCGGTCGCCTCGGAGATCTCCTCCAAGATTTTGTCTCCGGGGTTGTCGTAACCGTAGGCCGAAATTCCGATCGTATAGATGAAAGCTTCCGCCCTCCGGGCCATGGAAATGGCCTCGGCCAGCGTGCGCTCGCTTTGAACATCGCGCCCGTCGCTCAGCACGAGCAGTACGCGGCGCGTATCCTCAGGCGGGCCGGCCTTCATCAGCTTCTCTTTGCAGGCGAAGTAGATGGCGTCGTAAAGCGCCTTGCCGCCGCCTGCCTTCAGGGTACGAATCTTTTCGTTCAGGACTTGCGGATCGTTCGTGAACTCCTGCACGATGGAGCTGGTGGCGTCGAACGTCTGCAGGAAGATCTGGTGTTTGCTCTTCAAACCCTTCAGCATGCTGAAAACGAATTCGCTGGCCGCGTCCTTTTCGAATTCCATCGCCGGACGCGCGCTGTTGCTGGTGTCGATAATCAGGCCGATCCTCAGCGGGGGGCGCAGTTCGCGGCTGAAGTACTTAATGGCCTGCTGAACTCCGTCCTCGTAGATCTCGAAATCTTCCTGAGTGAGATCGATAACCGGAAGACCTCGCTTGTCGAGCACGGTCACAGGCACGTTCACGACCTCCACCCGGACGGCGATGTTTTCGGAATCCGAGGGTGAGCCCGGCTGCGCGGGAGGGGCGACGGGCTGGCCGGCCGAATTCTCTGCGGACTTGACCTTCGCCTTATCCCCCGAGCCCTGCGCTACGGCGCGCGTCGCGAAAGACCCCGCCAGAACCAGAAAGGCCAAGGCACACAGGAGAAACTCCGGCGTCGCGGAAGGTCGCCGCCCGAATCGCGCGCGACGTTCCCGCCGGGGTTTCAAATCTGAATGAAAGAGTCCCCAGAGCATGGTTGCTTAACGGCGACGCAACCTCTTCCCCCAAAGTCCGCGTACATATCTTACCCCAAACATCGTCCCCGGAGTAGCTGGCGGCGAGTTCGGCCGGTCGCATCGCTCCGCACGCGTTTGCGATACCCGATTGGATGCATACCAACGGGGCGCGTTGCGCGCCGATTCACCTCTGTCATACAATCGCACGGAAGATGGGCTTGCACGCTCCGACCCGTTCACGCTCGGCCAACTGGGCGGTGAAGATTGCCCTGGTGGTGACCGTAGCCCTGGTCACCCTGGAATTTGTGGCGGGAACGCTCGCCACAGCCTGGCGCTGATCAGCGATGCCTGGCACAACTTCACGGACGTCCCCGCGTTGGTCCTCTCCTGGATCGCCCTCTACTTCGAGCAGAAGCCCCCCGACCACCGGAAGACTTTCGGCTACCATCGGGCGGGCGTGCTGGCCGCTTTCGTCAACGGTCTTTTCCTGGTGGGTGTGGCCTTGTACATCTGCTACGAGGGATACGAGCGGATCGTGCGGCCGGTTGCCGTGGCCACGGGCACGATGCTCGCCGTGGGAGCCATCGCCCTGGTGGTCAACGGGGGAATCTCGCTGGCCCTGGCCCGCGAGAGGCGAAACCTGAACCTCCGCGCCGTCTTCATTCACAATTTGGGCGACGCCCTCTCGAACATCGGCATCATCGCCGGGGCATGGCTGATCCGCAAAACCGGCCAACCGCTCATCGACCCGCTCATCGCCTTCCTCATCGCGGGAATGATTCTGTGGACGGCCATCGGCATCATCGCCGAGTCTTCCAACATCCTGCTCGAAAGCCTGCCTCGCGGCATGAACCTGGAGAAAGCGGCGAACGCCATGCTGGAAGTGTCCGGCGTGCGCGAGGTCCACGACGTCCACATCTGGAGCCTGGGCTCGGAATCGCGCGCCCTTTCCTGCCACGTGTCGATCCTCGACATGCCCACGTCCGAAACCGAGCAGATTGCCCGCCGCCTGCGTGAAGTCCTGGGCAGCAGGTTTGGCATTACCCACACCACCATCCAGTTCGAACACACTCATGCGCCCGGCGATTTTCACATGTACATGCCGGAACCCGCCCGGTCCGCTGGCGATCGAGAAGAGTAATACCGGTCAACACTGCCGAGGGCATCGCAAGGGGAGCGCCTCACCAGATCAGCGCCGCTGGGGCATCGCCGGAGAGGACTTCCGGATCGAGCGCGTATCCAAAGCCTGGCGTCCCGTTCAGTTCGATGAAACCGTTCTTCGGTTGCGGTTCGCCCTTCAGGAGGGTCCGGCCACCCTGGGCGAAGATGTCCACAAATTCGGCGCGGGGCGCGTTGGTGGTGCTGAGGACGAAATGGTAGGTGGGAGCGCCGACCCCGTGCGGGATCACGGGCAAGCCGTAGGCGCTCGCCATGGCAGCGATCTTCTTCAGTTCGGATAGCCCTCCCGCTCGGTAGATGTCCGGCTGGAGGATGTCCACCGCCTTCTTCTCGATGAGAGCTCGGAAGCCGTACCGGGTATATTCGTGCTCTCCTCCTGCAAGCTGCATCTCTGGCACGGCGTCCTTAATTCTCCGGTAAGAATCAACCTGGTCGGGCGGCACCGGTTCTTCAATCCACAGGACTCCAAAATCTCTCACACCCTTGGCCAGGGCGATGGCGTATGGCACATCGAGCCCCATGTAGCAGTCGAGCATGATGTCACCTTCCGGGCCGATCAGCTTTCGCGTACGCTCCACCAGTTGAAGGTTGCGGCGAA
>DATKYV010000160.1:0-7709 GCA_035528275.1 Terriglobia bacterium
TATCCGGACGAGAAAGCCACCCTGGCGGCGCTGGCCGAGGCGTTGGAAAGGTACCAGGGCGTGGTCACGTTCAACGGCAAGACGTTTGACATTCCCCTGCTCGAAACGCGCTACGCGCTGGCGCGCCTGAAATCGCCGTTCAGTCGGATGGTACATCTCGACCTGCTGCACCCGGCGCGGCGGCTTTGGAAGCTGCGGTTGCTGAGCTGCGAACTGACGCATTTGGAGAGAGAGGTGCTGAGGATCGGGCGCGAAGGGGATGTCGCGGGCTCGGAGATTCCGGGGATCTATTTCGACTACCTGAGGACGGGAAACGCGCAGCGGCTGCAGCCGGTCTTCTACCACAACGCGCTCGACGTGGTGACGCTCGCCGCGCTGGCCTTGGAAATGGCCCGGACCATCACCGATGCCGGCGGCGAAAGAGCAATCGACAGCCGCGACTTGTTCAGCCTGAGCCGGATTTTCGATCGCGCCCGCGCCACGGATAAATCCGTTACGACCTGCAAGCAGGCGCTGGATGCCGGCCTGCCAGAATTCATCGAAACCCGAGCGCTCTGGCAGTTGGCTTCCCAGCACAAGCGAAGCCGCCAACACGAAGATGCCGTGGAGACTTGGAAGAATCTTGCGGGCCGCGAGCCCCACGTCGCCGTCAAGGCGTTGGAAGAGCTTGCCATCCACTACGAGCATCGCGAGCGGGATGTGCGGACCGCGATGGAGTTCACGATGGCGGCGATTTCGCGCTTGCGTGAAACGCCCGCCTCCGCCTTACCTCTTAAACGCCTGAATCATCGCCTGGAGAGATTACGGCTGAAATCAGTTCGGGCGCAAACTCCGGGCCAACTCGGCCCGCCGCTCGGCAGGAATTGAGGCCCACCAGGAACTACGTGGGCATACTCTCTTCCAAACTTCGATTGACTCTTACTTTCTAGCCGCTTTCTTCTGCTTGAAGACTTCCTGGGCGATAAGCAAGCCCTCCCAGCAAGCCGGGAAGCCGGCGTAAGGAGCCATCTGGAGCAGTGTCTCGAGGATCTCCTGCTTCGTGGCGCCGTTCCTCAAGGCCATCTCGACGTTCAATCGCAAGCCGTTGGGCCGGTTCAGCGCCGTCAAGCCGGCAATCGTCACCAGGCTCCGAGTCTTCAGATCCAGTTGCGGCCGCGACCAGATTTCACCGGCAAGGAAGTTCGTCACGAAATGAGCGAAATCCGGAGAAAGCTTCGCCCAAGAATTGCGAATCTCGATGGCGCGCTCGTCCCCAAGCAATCGCCGGAGCATATCAATTCCCTTATCCGCCATGACACTCTCCGCAGTGGTTTTTTGTCCCGGGGTTTTGTGAGCCGATCAAAATCATCGCACAGGGAGATCGGTACTAATTTTCTTCTTCCTCCTCCAAGCTCTGGCCCAGGGATTTGAGAACTACTTGGGTCTTCTGGGTGGATTCTTCGCCGGAGTCACCCTGAATCGTGACAATCTCCACTTCGCCGACCAAGCGAAGGTAGTCCGGATCACCCTCCTCGCGACCCTTTCCGCGTTCGACCGTTCCTTTGAACCTGTAATACTTCTGGTGAATTGTAGCCGTTTTGATTTCTATGTGCCCATTCTTCCGCCAACCGAGCGTGATCTGATAACTCAAAACTTCATCCGACTCGTCCTCGCCTTGAAGCACATCGAGGTACCCCTTCAGTTTCCCCGCATCTTCAAGTACTGCAAGGGTGTCGTGGGGCCCCAGGAACTCATACTTCCCGGTGATGTCGTCGATTTCCTCGTCTGCCCCTTTGGCGATGAAAGTGGCGACTCGAACCACTACCAAGAAGGCCACGAAAACGAGGGAGATTCTCCGGAGTAGACGGAACCCCTGGGTATAGCCGGATTCTTTGAACCTCGGATTGCCATCAAACATCATTGCGCCACCCAATTTTCTCTGGCCAACATCGCACCAACGAGCAATGACCCGGAACCGACCAAGCCGGTAAGAATCAAGTTTATGCCCACTTGATTCCCACGGCAAGCAAGTTGCCCGACCCGGGGGCCCAGGCCGAATCGCCGCAACATCTGAAATCTCCCTGCGCCAGCAAGGTGGGGGCGCGATGGTCGGACCTGAGAGCTTTTCATGTGCGCCATGCGGACAAAACCCCGACCCTCAGCTCGAATTTGGCGGTGGAGATTCGCGTTGACTTTCGAAAGAATAAGTATTAAAAGGAAAGGGAAAGTAATGCCAAACTCCGCGAAGCCAGGTGGATAGGGCTTTCGGATTCGGCTGGCCTCATGCTGAACGAAGAACGCCGCCGGGCGATCCTCGACATTCTTAACCGGGAGGGCCGAGTACTGGTCAAGGACCTCGCGTCTCGGTTCGGTACGTCTCAGGTCACCATCCGAAAGGACCTGGAGATACTTCACAGTCAAGGCACACTCTATCGCACACATGGGGGCGCCTTGCCCGTGCAGACGGGAGCGCTTCTCGACCCGAGCCTTCGCGAGAAGGAGAAGCAGCACCGCAAGGAAAAACTCCGTATCGGAGCCGCCGCCGCCGCCCTGGTGAGGGAGGGCGAATCGGTGGTCCTCGATTCCGGCACCACAACGACGATGATCGCCCGTGCCCTGCGGGACTTCCGCAATTTGACGGTCATCACCAACGCCGTGAACATAGCCGCCGAGCTTGCCGGGACGGCCGTGCAAATCATCCTGACCGGGGGGATTATTCGAGAGAACTCCTTTTCACTCGTGGGCCCTCTCGCCGAAGAGTCACTCCGTCGCTTGAGCGCCGACATTTTCTTCTTGGGAGTGGACGGCTTCGACGTACATTTCGGCCTGACCACCCCGAACATTCTCGAGGCCAAGGTCAATCGGGTGATGATCGAAATTTCGCGCCGGTGTGTCGTGGTGTGTGATTCGAGCAAGTTCGGCCGGCGAAGCCTCTCTCTGATCGCCCCGACGTCTGCCGTCCACCAGACGATCACCGACAGCCGAATCCCCAAGTCCGATTTGCGGGCGCTCGAAGAGGCGGGGATTGAGGTGACGCTCATCTAGTCTCGGATCGAAGGACTGCGCCTCCGTGGAGGCCTGCGGCCGTCTTATACAACTTGGCCGTTGTCGGATCCTTGGGATAAAGGAACTCCCATGACAGAGAATCCCGGAGCACACACTCTTGAGGAAATCCTCTCCCAACCCGGGTGTTGGGCGGAGTGCCTGAAAGCCCTGGATGAAAAAGCTCAGCTCCAGGAGATCCGCAAAAGATTCCCGCCGCGAGGCGGATGGCTGTTCGTGGGCTGTGGATCCAGCTATTACATCGCGCAGGCTGCCGCAGCGAGTTGGACCTATCTGACCGGAGCGCCCGCACGCGCCGTGCCGGCTTCCGAAGTGCTGCTCTTCCCTCATTTAGTCTTCTCCGATTCCGCGGACTGCCAACCCATCCTGATTTCCCGGTCGGGTCACACCTCGGAGATTCTGAAAGCCGCCGAATATCTCGAGCTGAAGGAGAATATCCGCACCCTAGCGGTCAGTTGTGCCACGCATCAACCTTTGGAACAGATTTCCACGGCGACTCTCTACGTCCTTCCCGCGGACGAGAAAAGCATGGTCATGACTCGCTCGTTCAGCTCCATGCTCCTGAGCTTGCAGGCTCTGGCGGCGACTTACGGCAACCGGCCGGACTTTGCGGACTCGCTCCACCGGCTGCCCGAATCCTCCCAGGCGGCACTCGATCGGCTTCATCCGCGAATTCAGGAGTTCGTACAGGCAAACGATTTTCCCGCCTACGTCTTTCTCGGGCAGGGACCTTTTATGGGCGTGGCAAACGAGTCCATGCTCAAGGTGAAGGAAATGTCGTGCTCCTTCGCCCAGAGTTTCCACACTCTCGAGTTTCGCCACGGTCCGAAGGCGATTGTCGGCCCCGAAACGCTGGTGGGCTTTCTCCTGTCAGAGACAGGCTTCGAAGCCGAGCGTGAATTGCTGCAGGAAGTCAAAGGGCTTGGGGGCACGACGTTGGTAGTGGCCAACCATGCGGACGCAGCGACCCGAGAGGCCGCTGATTTTCTGGTGGAGCTCAACCTCGGCGTTCCCGAGTACGCGCGGTTGGCACCCTACATCATGGCGGGCCAGCTGATGGGACTGTTTACGGGACTCAAGAAGGGGTTGGATCCTGACCGGCCGCGCAATCTCAGCCGCGTGGTCATTCTCAACGACAATAGTTGAGGGGGTTTGCGCACCTTGCCCGATTTCGATGTCACTGTTGTCGGCGAGCTCAACCTGGATTTGATCCTCTACGGACTGCCCGAGGAACTGGCTCCGGAACGGGAACTTCTGGCGGACCGCTTGTCGTTGACGCTGGGCAGCTCGTCCGCGATCTTTGCCCACAATCTCTGCGCGCTGGGAAGCAAAGTCGGATTCATCTCTCGTATCGGCGAGGATCCGCTGGGGCAGATCAGCATCGAACGGCTCGCTGCCGGCGGCGTGGATGTTTCCAGAGTGCGGCGGGTCTCGGGCCCAACTGCCACAGGACTGACCGTTATCCTCCCCCGCCCGGGCTTCCGCAACATTCTCACCTACCCCGGAACGATGTTCGAACTCTGCTACGAAGACCTCGACCTCGATTACCTGGCTTCGGCGCGCCACTTCCATCTTTCGTCGTTTTTCCTGCATCGCGCCCTGCGGGCCCGCATCTCTGAACTTTTCAAGACCATGAAGTCCAGGGGCCTGACTACTTCGCTCGACACCAACGACGATCCCGACGACCGCTGGGGAGAAGATCTCCTCGATGTCCTGGGTCATGTGGACGTCTTCCTACCCAACGATCGTGAAGCGAAGAAAGTTACGGGCGAGTCCGACCTGGAAACGGCAGTAAAGAGGCTGGCGGCAATAGTCCCGGTGGTCGCAGTGAAACTCGGTCCCGACGGGGCGATGGCGCAGCGTGGGAACGAGCGGTTTACGTCTCCGCCCCTGATCGTGGAGGCGGTTGACCCCGTCGGGGCGGGTGACAGCTTCGACGCCGGATTCCTCCACCAATTCGTGCGCGGCGCCGACCTCCCCACCTGCCTGGCTTACGGCAACGTCGCCGGCGCCTTTTCGACCACCCGGCCCGGCGGCACGGAGGCGTTCCGGGACAGGGCACTCCTTCAGGCTTTCCTCAACCGGCACTGGCGCGAGAACGCGGCATCGAAGAGCGGCGTGGCGCCGCCGCTCACCAAGGCAAACTCATGATTGATTTTCATACGCACCCCGTTCTAATTCGAGAATTCGTCGACAAGTATCCGAACTACGAGCGCATGGCCCGGCGTGTCTTCGACATCGGAAACAACTTCCAGCCACTCGAAACCTTTTTCTTGCAGATGGACGTGGCGGGAATCGAGCGAGCCGTTCTGCTGCCCATCGATTGCCGTCGCGCGCGCAAAGACGCGGTGAGCTCCAACGAGCAGGTGGCGGAACTTTGCCGACTCAGCAAACGCTTCATCGGCTTTGCCAGTGTTGATCCCCTGAAAAAAGGCGCGCCGCGGGAGCTGGAGAGCGCGGTGAAGAAGCTGGGCTTGAAGGGCCTCAAGCTCGACCCGGCCTTGCAGGACTTCCGCGTCAATCATCGCAAGGTGTTTCCCGTTTACGAAGCAGCGGCGGGGTTGGGGATTCCGCTGCTCGTCCACACCGGGATGAGCTGGGCGCCCGAGACCCCGCTCGAACGCGGTCATCCGCTGCATTTGGAAGAGCCCATTCGCCAATTCCCCAAACTCAATTTTGTTCTGGCGCACTTCGGCTGGCCGTGGGTCTGGGAAGCGACGGCGCTGGCGCTGAAATATCCCAACGTCTACCTGGACACTTCCTGCCTCTATTACGACAGCCCGAAGGAGTTCTTCCAGTTCGTCTTCAGCAAGCAGATCCCCACCACCCTCATCGAGCGCAGCCTGCGGAACAAGATCGTTTTCGGCTCGAATTATCCCCGCGTGGAGATCAAGAACATGGTGCAAGCGCTCAAGACCCTGGCGCTGACCGAAGGCTGCCTGAACAAGATTCTGAGGGAGAACGCCGAGCGGCTGTTGGGGCTGGGCCCGGAAAAGTAGGAATTGACAAGGATACGGACTGAACCATGATTATCAAGCTTGAGCGCGTCAAACTTCAGACCCGGAAGTCCGAAGAGGCGATCGACATCACCGCCAAGGTGGACGAGATCGTCAAAAAAACGGGCGTCAAAAACGGGTTGGTAAACGTCCTGACCTCGCACACCTCATCGGGCCTGCTGGTCACCGAGGGCATTCCGTGCCTTGAGGAGGACATCCTCACACACTTTTCGCGCCTCTTTCCCGAGGACGAAGACTACCATCACCGCCGCTACCTCGACTACGACGGCCGCCTGGGATTCAACGCCGACGCGCACCTGAAGAGCGTCATCGGCGGCATCAGTTGCACTCTTCCGATTGAGAACGGCAAGATTGTGCGCGGCTCCCGCCAGACCATCTACTTCATGGAATACGACGGCCCGCTGGAACGAACCTACCTCGTGCAGGTCCTGGGCGAATAGCGGAAATTCTTTAGAGCTTGCTCACCTCGAGCAGCAGATGGTGTGTGAACTCGGCGCTGAGCTTTGGGCTGGCCGCATCCACCGTGCCCAAGTCTTCCCCGTGGTCGTAATCGAAAACACGATACTTCCCCGGCTTGAGTCCGCGCAGTTCAACCTCTCCCTTCCAGGGAGTGGCAGGCTCGGGCGCGAAGAAGGCGTAGTACATCTTCCCGTCCTTTTCGATGGCGTAGCCTTCCGGGATGTCGTAGCCGTAGGTGTAGAGGTTTAGGAAGGTACAGCGGGAGAGCATCTTGGAATTGTAAATTCCCGTCCATTTCTTCCAGATGGTTTGCTTTTCGGGAGTCAGCAGGACTTCTTTGAATCGCCCGCCGTAGTCCGGCCACGAAAACTTCGTTCCCACAACGCCACCCGTCCCCACGGTTGAAGCGAAATCCTTTCCCACTTCGGTCCATCTTCCGCCGACGCGCTTCATTTCGCTGATTTCGACGTGGTCGCCATACACGGCGGCCTGGGGCCCGAGCAGCGCCTTGTACATCTTAATGCGGTAGCGCACCTGGCGCGCCCCCACGGGATCCGCCGTAACCGCCTGGTCCATGTAAGGTAGCCAGGCGACGCTCGGGGGCGTGCCGCAGGGGCAACTCTGCGTGACGCTCTCCGGCTTGATGGCGCGCGTGGTTTCAAAAATCACTTTGTAGACTTCACCCATCGCATTGATCGAGTCCTGAGGAGACTTGTGATTGTGCTTGGGGTTGTAGCAGGCCGGCACGCTGAAAATGTTGTCGAGCTTGTGACCGTCAAATCCCCAATCGCGGATGAACTTCTCGGTGAGTTTCTTGTGGTATTCCTGGACGGCCGGCAGAGCGGGACAAAGGGCGGCGAGTCGGCGCGTCATGCGGGCGTGCTTGCCCTCTTTGTCCAGAATCAACCAGTCGGGATGTTGCTCGACGACTTTGCTCACCACATACTTGTGCGAAGAATACTTCCCCACCCCGTCTTCCACCCCGAGGGGAACCCACCAAATCTGGGCGAAGATTCCCTGTTTGTGGAAGTCGTCCACCATTTTCTTGATCGAATCACCCGGGAACGTATCCGGCCGCGGTTCCCAGTCTCCATAATTCTCGAACCAGCGATCGTCGAGCGTCGCCCACTTGATGCCCAGTTCCTTCAATTTCGGAATAGTACCGAGCATCTGCGCGGGCGTGACGTCGAA
>DATKYV010000161.1:0-4801 GCA_035528275.1 Terriglobia bacterium
GTTTTCCATGGTGTGGAATTTGATCTTTTTGAATCCCACCACCTGAGTGTTCACCTGCACTTCTCCGTGATTCTTGCGCGCCGGGCCGGCGGGCGCGGTCTCGAATGTCTCCAGGATCTTGATTTTCGTATAGGAAATGGCGTCCGTGAAGTATTCGGAATCGCACTGGCGGACGTAAGCCTTGCGGTCGTCATAGTCCAGGCGCTCGACGTGATACTGCTGGCCGTCCTGAATGTAGATGGCTTTCTCGTGGACGGTGGTGAGGGCGCTTGAGAAATTTACCTCGCCGATCACCCGTGGCTTCGCCGTCGTATCCACAATGACGAAGTTGTCGGAGGAAATCGATCGCAGGCTGATGGCGTCGGCCGGATAGCTTTCCGAGACCCAATGCCAGCCGTCGCTCGCGTGGTGGAGGAAGCCGACTTCTTCCAAATGTTGGCAGAGGTGCTTCAGGTCGAGCGAGCCGAACTTCTCATCCTCGCGCAGGGGCAGCTCGAAGGCGGCGCACTTCAGATGATTGAGCAGGATGAGGAGGTTGTCGGGGTTGACGTACCCGTGTTCGGGGGAGCGGCCGAAGAAGTACTCGGGGTTCTGTACGATGAATTGGTCGAGGGGCGCACTCGAGGCCACGAGGACCGCTGCCGAAGTCCCTTGCCGCCGCCCGGCGCGCCCGGCGCGCTGCCATGTGGACGCGATCGTCCCCGGATATCCGGCGAGCACCGCGACGTCGAGACTGCCGATGTCGATTCCCAATTCCAGGGCGTTCGTGGCCACCACGCCCAGCAGCCGCCCCTCGCGCAGGTCGCGCTCGATCTCGCGCCGCTCGAGCGGCAGATAGCCGCCGCGGTAGCCGCGCACGGCGTCGGGGCCGAGCGGCGCCCGGGCAAAATCTTCTTTGAGATAGGTCACCAGGATTTCCGTCGCCAGACGGCTGTTGGCGAAGATGATGGTTTCCAGCCCGCGATTCAGAAACGTCCGCGCCACGCGGCGCGTCTCGTTCAGATAAGACCGGCGAATGCCGAGCTGTGGATTGACAACTGGCGGATTGTAGAAAACGAGATACTTTTCCGCCGAAGGCGCGCCGTTCTCGTCAACCAGCGAGACGTCTTCTTCCAGGATGTGCGTTGCCAGCTCGCCCGGGTTGGCAATCGTCGCCGAGGCGCAGATGAACTGCGGTGTGCGGCCGTAAAACTTGGCGACGCGTTTCAGCCGGCGCAGGACGTTCGCCAGGTGGCTTCCGAAGACGCCGCGATAATAGTGCAGCTCGTCGATCACCACATAGCGCAGGTTCTCGAACAGCCGTTCCCACTTCGTGTGGTGAGGCAGGATGCCGGTGTGGAGCATGTCGGGGTTGGTGATCACCAGGTTGCCGCGCGAGCGGATAGCGCGGCGTGCGTCCTGGGGCGTGTCGCCGTCGTAGGTGAAGGTGCGGATTTCGTCGCCGAGTTTTTCCGTCCAACGGTTCAGTTCAACCAGTTGGTCCTGAGAGAGGGCCTTGGTGGGGAAGAGATACAGGGCGCGAGCTTCCGGGTCCTCGATCAGGTTGCTCAGAATCGGCAGGTTGTAGCAGAGCGTCTTGCCGGAAGCCGTGGGCGTGACGATGACGACGTTCTTACCCTCCTGCGCCAGCCGGCAGGCGACCGCCTGGTGAGAGTAAAGGTGCTCGATCCCGCGGGCACGCAAGATGTCCACCAGGCGCGCTGGCAGAAATTCCGGAAAAGGCTCCGCCCTCGCCTCGCGCGCCGGGAAGTGTTTGAGCGCCGTCACCCCACCCCGCGCCGGCGAGCCCTTGAATTTCTCCCGAATTTCGTCCAGCGCGCCTTTGACTGTTGCCAACTCCTGAGTTCCGCGCTTGACGAGCGATTGAGTATCCTGATTTGTCATGATGGTTTCTAACCCCTAGTCCCCAGCCCTCAGTCCCAAAGCGTTCGCTTTTTCTTCGCCAATACTACCACAGCGCGCCAGGAGCGCCAAAGGGAAATCAGAATTCATCCGGCATTCTGACTCCTGTCTTCTGCCTCCTGGATTCCCCTCCTCTCACCTCTGAAATCTGGAATCTTCAATCTGTTATGGCACCCCTGCGCCCGCCTGGCACCCGTCGCCCGACACCCGACACCTAACACCTGCCCTTCCCTCCGTACAACCAAGGCGATATAATCCGAATCGAACCGTAGGCAGGACGACGGGGGACTGCTCGAGCCCTCAAAGGGCGGAATCAATCATGAAGCGAATACTCTCAACTTTAGTGGCTCTCATCGTGATGGCTGCCTTCTCGATTCCGAGCGCCGGCGCCGCCGAAAGTCCGACGATTCCTCCCGGAAGCCTGTTGCGCGTCAAGCTCGGCACGACGATTACTTCGAAGACGAACAAGCCCGGCGACACCTTCACCGGCATGGTGATGCAAGACGTGGTTTCCGGCGACGAGACGGTAGTTCCCAAGGGAAGCCTGGTGGACGGTCACATCGCCTTTTTGAAGCCCGCGGGGCGCATCAAAGCCAAAGCCCAGATGCGCATTGTGCTCGATTCCATCACCACGCCGGAAGACCAGAAGATCAGGCTTTCCAGCACGCTGGAGGACACTCGCGGTGGCGTCTGCGGCAGCACGGCGAACGATGAAGAAGGCACGATTGTCGGCTGCGGCAAGAGCAAGAAAGAGGCAGCGAAGGACGTCGCCACCGGGGCCGCCATCGGGGCCGGAGCGGGCAGCGCGGTCGGCATCGGTCACGAAATTGACTGCCGTTACTACGGCAACTGCGGCGGCACGGGCATGGGCGGTGACATTCTTTACGGGGCCGCCATCGGAGCGAGCACAGCCCTGATCTACAACATCTTCAAACACCAGAAGGAAATCATTCTTATCGCCGGCACGGAGTTAATGTTCGTCGTCAACCGGACGGCCGAGAGCTCAAGTTCCGCCCCACCCCCTGAAGCCTCCCAGCAGCAGGCGAGCGCACCGAAAGGCAGTGACGAGTGACAAGTGACAAGTGACGAGTGACAAGAAAAGTCCCCTTTTGTTCTTCCGAGCAACTGACCACTGACGACTGACAACGGACAACTGATTTCCCCTGACACCCTAGCCCCTAAACCCAACACCCAGCACCTAACACCTGCTCTTCCTCGCCCGACCGTTCGGTAAGGGCGAATACGGTTACGATTGACTTTGGATTCTCATAATTTGATAATTTGGGTGGCACCGAAGGCCAAGCTCTGCGCGCAGTGAGAAAAACCAGGAACCTACCTTCAGAGAGGCTCAATGGCCACGACGACGCATGTTCAGAAAGCTCACAAGCTTTCGCCGGATATTCTCGTCGGCGCTTACCGCACGATGTTCCTCTCGCGGCGGCTGGATGATAAGGAGATCCAGCTCAAGCGGCTGAACCGCGCCTTCTTTCAGATCAACGGGGTCGGGCACGAGGCCATCGGCGTGGCGGCGGCAATGCACTTGAAGCCCGGCTACGACTGGTTTCATCCCTACTATCGCGACCGGGCGTTTTGTCTGCAAATAGGAATGACCCCGCTCGATATGCTGCTGGGTTCGGTGGGCGCCAAGACCGACCCCAGCTCCGGCGGCCGGCAGATGCCCTCCCACTGGTCGTCCAAGTCGCTGCACATCGTTTCCGAGTCCAGCCCCACGGGGACGCAGATTCTCCACGCCGTCGGCGCGGCGGAGGCCAGCGTCTATTTCGCGGCGGTCCGTGAGGCCGCGGAACTCGCCTCGAGCTTTCACGCCGACGAGGTCTCCTACGTATCCTTCGGTGACGGCGCCTCGAGCGAGGGTGAATTCTGGGAGTCACTGAACTGGGCCTGCATCCGCAAGCTGCCGGTGTTCTACGTGGTCCAGGACAACGGCTACGCGATATCTGTGCCCGTGGACATGCAGACGGCGGGGGGCAGCATCTCCGGCCTGGTGCGGAGTTTCCCGAACCTTCTCACCATCGAGTGCGACGGGACGGATTTCCTCGAGAGCTACGAGGCGGCGGGCAAGGCCGTCGAGCACGTGCGGCGCAGGCAGGGCCCGGCGCTGGTTCACGCGCACTGCATCCGGCCCTATTCGCACTCACTCTCCGATGACGAGCGCCTCTACAAGACCGAGGAGATTCGTCGCCAGGAGGCGAAGCGGGATCCGCTCACCAAGTGGCAGAAGTTCCTGCTGACCGAGCGACTGGTCTCCGAGAATGAGCTCAAAGAGATCGAGACGAACATCGACAAGGAAATCCGCAAAGCCACGGACAAAGCCCTGGAGGCCGAGCCGCCCAAGCCCGAGACGGTGATGCTCTACATCACCTCGCCCACCGTCGACCCGACATCCGACCACTTCGACCATCCGCCCAAGTTCCATGGCGAACCCAAGACCATGGTGGACCTGATCAACGCCTGCCTTCGCGACGAGATGGCGCGCGACCCGCGCGTGGTGGTCTTCGGCGAGGACGTGGCTGATTGTTCCCACGAAGAGGACCTGGGCAAGCTCAAGGGCAAAGGGGGCGTGTTCAAGGTGACCCACGGCTTGCAGCGGCATTTCGGAAGCGCGCGCTGCTACAACGTCCCCATCGCCGAAGCCAGCATCGCGGGACGGGCCATCGGCATGGCAACCCGCGGCTTGAAGCCCGTGGTCGAGGTTCAGTTCTTCGACTACATCTGGCCGGCAATGATGCAGATCCGAGACGAGATGACGACACTGCGCTGGCGCTCCAACAATGTTTTTTCATGTCCGCTGGTCATTCGCACGCCGATCGGCGGATATCTCGCCGGCGGCGCCATCTATCACAGCCAGTCGGGAGAGTCCATCTTCACCCACCTGCCC
>DATKYV010000162.1:0-23274 GCA_035528275.1 Terriglobia bacterium
GGACTTTCCAGTTCCTTCGCCCCTACGAGCGAGCTCGAAAATCCGCCACCTAGTTTTCATCATCAAGGAGAACCGCACGTTTGACGAAGTGTTCGGCGACATTCCGAATGCCGGAGGGGAACGTGTCAACGCCTTTGCGGAACTGGCGCGTTACGGCGAGGACGCGACAGTGAAGGAGAAAGATCAGCCATCCGTCGAACACGCGCGCGTCACGCCCAACCATCACGCCCTGGCGCGCCGCTTCGCCTTCAGCGACAACTTCTACGTGGATTCTGACGTCTCCGTCGACGGGCATCACTGGCTGGTGGGCAATTACCCGAACGAGCTCATCGAAACCTACTGGCCGGCCGCTTACGGCGGCGGGTTCGATTACCAACTCGACCCTGACGCTCCGGGGAGATACATGCTCCGCGGCGCCGCGCCGCGGCCGGAGTCCTATCTCCAGGCCGGGTCGCTCTGGGACCACCTGGCGCGGAATGGCGTGACCTTCCGCACCTACGGCGAAGGCACGGACGTGCCGGGCAGCGAGGAAGGCGCGGGGCTTCACCCCACGGGCCTACGACAAGCGCTGAACGTCCCCCTTTCGAAGCCGCTGTTTGAAAACACCTCTCGCGCTTATCCGGCCTTCAACATGCTGATCTCCGATCAGTACCGCTTCGGGCAGTTCGAGAGTGAGTTCCGCGTCCGGTATCTGGTGGATGGAAAACCGCTCCCCCAATTCATCTGCATCTGGCTGCCCAACGACCATACCGACAAGCCGCGTCCCGAGGACGGTTACGCTTATCACGCCTCCTACGTTGCCGACAACGACCTGGCGCTGGGGAAACTGGTGGAGCTGCTTTCGCACAGCCCCTATTGGAAGGAGATGGCCATCGTGGTCATCGAGGACGACGCGCAGGACGGGCGCGACCACATCGACGCCCACCGCAGCCTGCTGATGGTGATCAGCCCTTACGCGCGCCGCGGCGTCTCCCACATGCACACAAGTATGGGAAGCGTCTTGAAAACGTTCTTCCTGATTTTCGGTCTGTTGCCCTTGAATCAGTACGACGCCACGGCCACCGACCTCGCCGACATGTTCACCGACCAGCCGGACTTCACGCCCTACACGGTGTTGCCGTCGGACACGCGCATCTTCGATCCCGCCAAAGTTCGCGAGCCCGGGCTCGAGCTTCATGCCGAACCGGGCAAGCGCTCCGCGCCGCTCGATGATCCCGCAACCATCCGACGCGAGCATCGCCGGCGACTCGAGCAAGAGGACAAGGATTAGCGGTCGAAGCTCGGTGGCGTCGCATTTTTGGCCACAACGTAATCAGGGTAGTGGGGCAAATTGCTGTAGCGGCGCTCTCTGAGCGCCGGAAGTCCTTGAGAAAAAAGATTCGGCGGTCAGAGACCGCCGCTACAAAAAGGCAAACTGGCCCGCTACCGTAATCAGTGAGTGTTTGGCGCGCTCATCGCCAATCGTGTAGAATGCCCCTCCAGGCTTCTGCCCTGAATCCTTCTTGAAGGAGCTTCGTCCGTCAGTTGACGGACCGGAATGTCCCGGCTTCTCGAGCATCTGAATCCCCGGCAACGCGAGGCGGTTGAACTCACCGATGGCGCGCTGCTGATTCTCGCCGGAGCGGGCAGCGGCAAGACGCGGGTCATCACCTACCGCATCGCCTACCTCATCGAAGCTCGCCAGGTGCCTGCGGAAAGCATCCTGGCGGTGACCTTCACCAACAAAGCCGCCGACCAGATGAAGGAGCGGGTGGCGGCGCTGCTCTCCGAGAGCCTGGAATCCTGGCCGCACATTTCGACGTTTCATTCCTTCTGCGTGCGCGTCTTGCGGCGGGATATCAGCCGGCTCGACTACACGGGCGACTTCTCCATCTTCGACGAAGACGACCAGCAGCGTGTGGTCAAGGCGTGCGTCAGCGAGCTCGGATTGAGCGAGCAGGTGTCTTCGCCGCGCAGCGTCCTTGCGCGCATCAGCTACGCCAAAAACCACGGACTGACGCCGGAAGACCTTTACCGCCAGGCCGCCGACCCGGTCAGCGAAAAGCTGGCGTCCATTTTCGATCGCTACGAGCGCAAGCTCCGCCAGTCGAACGCCCTCGACTTTGACGACCTGCTGCTCAAGACGGTGGAATTGTTCTACGCCGCGCCGGAAGTCTGCGAGCGGTACAACGAGCGCTTCCGATACGTCCTGGTGGACGAGTATCAGGATACGAACCGGACGCAGTACCAATTGATCCGCCAGCTCACCCTCGCGCATCAGAACCTCTGCGCCGTGGGGGACGAAGACCAGTCGATCTACCGCTGGCGGGGCGCCGACATCGAAAACATCCTCAATTTCGAGAAGGACTATCCGCAGACGCGCATTATTCGCCTCGAGCAGAATTACCGCTCCACCCAACTGATTCTCGATGCCGCCACGGCGGTGGTCAGCCGCAACGTGGCACGCAAAGGGAAAACCCTTTGGACGGACCGGGGAAGCGGCCAGAAGGTGGGGATCTACGAGGCACTGGACGCGGATGAGGAAGCCCTGTTCGTTACCGGCCAGGCTAGTCGCGCGCTGGCCGCCGAAGAAGGCAGCATCGGCGTTCTTTATCGCACCAACGCCCAGTCGCGCGTACTGGAGGAGGCGCTGCGGCGCAGCGACATTGGTTACCGCGTGGTAGGTGGCTTCAGTTTTTACGCCCGCGCCGAGATCAAGGACGCGCTGGCCTACGCGCGCCTGGCGAACAACCGGCGCGATTCCGCCGCATTTCTTCGCATCATCAACACTCCTCCGCGCGGCATCGGTGACACGACGGTGCGGGCGCTGGAGGATTCGGCGCGGCGCGGTGGACTGACGCTCTGGGAAGCGCTGGAGCAGGAAGTGGCCGCGCGGCTGCTCCCGGCGCGCGCCCTCAAAGCCCTGGAGAGTTTCCACCGGGTCATGCAGGAACTCGTCGCCGACCGCGAGCGCCTGCTGATGAGCGAGTTCTTCAGGCAGATCCTGGAGGGAACCGGGTATCGCGCCATGCTGCGCGCGGAGAAGACCCCCGAATCGGAGAGCCGGATTGAAAACCTCGAAGAGCTCGTCAACGCCGCCGCGGAGGCGCAAGAGCGCGGCGAGAAATTGACAGAGTTCCTGGACCATGCCGCGCTGGTCTCCGACTCCGACGACTACGACGAACGCGCGCGGGTCACCCTGATGACCCTGCACAGCGCCAAGGGGCTGGAATTCTCCTCGGTCTTCCTGGTGGGCCTGGAGGAAGGTCTGTTCCCTCACAAGCTCTCCATGGACGACGACGCGGCGCTCGAAGAGGAGCGGCGGCTCTGCTACGTGGGCATGACGCGCGCCCGCGACCGATTGTTCCTCTCCTGGGCTCACACGCGGCGGTCCTTTGCCCGCGAGGCCTACGAGGGAACCCGGCCGTCGAGATTCCTGCGGGAAGTCCCCGCCGAGCTTCTGGACCCTCTGAACCTGACGGTTTCCGGCGCCAAGCCGCGCACCGCGTGGGAGAATGCCGTGAACTCGACCGCGGACGTGGACCGGTTCCTGAAAGAGCGCGGCCGGGCCGCGGCCAGGACCCGCGCATCATCGTCCGGACTGCAGTTCCGGCCCGTCACCTCCGGCCGATGGAAATTGGGGTCGCAGGTTCGGCATCCGAAGTTCGGCCTGGGTACCGTCCTCGAGTGCGAGGGCGAAGGCGACGATGCGAAATTGACGGTGAGCTTCCCCGGCCGCGGCAAGATCCGGTTGGTGGAACGGTACGCATCTCTGGAAAAGGCTTAATCCCGGAAAGGACGGAGCACTCATGAACACGCGAAATATCAAAGACCGCGCGGAACGCAAGAAGCTCAAACGCCAAGCGCGCAAAAAGCGCCCGCCCAAGCCCAAACAGACTGTTGAGCGCGGCTCGCACAAGCCCAAGCTGAAGAAGAAGGGGCCGGGCGCGCCGCGGCGTCACTAGAGCGTGGCATCATCCCTGCGGCGCTCGGACCGTCGCTGAAATGGGGTCAGGAAGCGCTGCGACAATCCGCAAAAAGGAAGGATTCGGTTGGCGAGCCAGCTCCTGAGAAAGAAGAGCATCGACAAGCTGCTGGCGGAGGCTGAAGAGCCCGAGCATCGCCTTCGCAAGACCCTGGGGCCGTGGTCTCTGACGGCGCTGGGCGTGGGTGCGATTATCGGCACGGGGATCTTCATCCTCACCGGCACGGCGGCGGCGGGTGAAGTCCTCGAGGTGCAGTCGGTCTGGAAAGCTCCCCTGCTCGACCTGATCCTCCACGGCGGGCAAGCGGTGGGCATGGCGGGACGCCCGGGCGCCGGACCGGCCATCGCCCTCTCCTTCCTGATGGTGGCTGTCGTCTGCGCGCTGGCCGGGCTGTGTTACGCCGAGCTCGCCTCGATGATTCCCATCGCCGGAAGCGCTTACACCTACACCTATGCCACGCTCGGCGAGATTGTGGCGTGGATCATCGGCTGGGACCTGATCCTCGAATACGCGGTCAGCAACATGGCCGTGGCCGTGGGATTCTCCGCTTACGTCGATGCCCTGCTGCAAAGCTTCGGAATCAGGCTGCCGCGCGAACTCATGGAGCCGATGTTCGTTTCCGGCCACCCCACGGGAGCTTATTTCAACGTGCCGGGCTTTCTCATCGTCATGGCGATTACGGTCATCCTGGTGATCGGCATCCGGGAAAGCGCGAACGCCAACAACCTCATGGTGGCGGTCAAGGTCCTGGCCATCCTGGTTTTCATCGTGGCGGCATCTCGGTACGTTCAAGTCTCCAACTGGAAGCCCTTCATGCCCAACGGCTGGCAGGGAGTTCTGACCGGCGGGGCAATTGTGTTTTTCACTTACATTGGCTTCGACTCGGTCTCGACGGCGGCCGAGGAATGCCGCAATCCGCAGCGCGATGTGCCCTTCGGCATCATCGCTTCGCTGGTGATCTGCGCCATCCTCTACGTCACCGTCGCCGTGGTGCTGACGGGAATCCAGCACTGGGAGACGCTGCGCAACGCCGCGCCGGTGGCGAACGCCCTGAATGCCATTGGACTTCACAACATCCAGCGCTGGGTGACGGTCGGCGCGTTGACGGGCATGGTGAGCTCGCTCCTGGTTTTCCAGTTGGGACAGGCGCGCGTGTGGTTCGCCATGTCGCGGGACGGCCTGCTGCCGCGAGCGTTTTCGAACGTGCACAAGAGGTTTCGCACGCCTCACGTCAGCACCATCACCGCCGGCTTCTTCGTGGCCATTCCCGCCGGCATCTTCGATATCGGCACGCTGGCCGACCTCTCGAACATCGGCACGCTCTTCGCATTCCTGCTGGTGGCCGTGGGGGTGCTGGTTCTCAGGCGGAAACAACCCGAGCGTCCGCGCGCCTTTCGCACCCCGTGGGTGCCGGTCGTTCCCATCCTCGCCATCCTTTGCTGTCTCATCCTCATGGCCAGCCTGCCGCTGGAGACCTGGGTGCGCTTTCTGGTGTGGCTGGCGATCGGATTGACCATTTATTTCAGCTACAGCCGGCACCGCAGCGAATTCGGGAAGGCTCCCAGAGCCCTGGCGGTCCCTCCCGGTGCCGGCGACGCAGAGCGAAAGTAGCGGGACTCTCTTGTGAACCCTTCTCCGCCATTCCTCTCCCCGACCCGCTTGCCCTCGCGACGCATCGGCGCAATACTACCCGCGGATGCCGCGCAGAGAATTGCCGGGGCACCCGCCGATGGAATCGCGCTGAACGAGAATCCCCGACTGTTTCAAGGGAGCCCAATGACCCACCATGCCTCTTCTGATGCTGCATTGAGCGGTGCGGGCCCTTCTCAAGATGCGGGTTCTCGGCAGGCCTTCCCTCTCCCGCGAGAGTGGAGCCGGCGGCAGCTTCTGAAGCTGTTCTTGGCCAGTTTCCTGGCCCTCTACTTTGAGCTTGTCATTATCCGGTACCTTTCAACCGAGATTCGCGTTTTCGCCTATCTCCAGAACCTGCCACTGATCGCGAGTTTCCTGGGCATCGGTTTGGGGATGGTGATCGGGCGTCCTCCGAGAGCCTTGGCACGCGTCTTCCCTTTCGTTACGGCGGTTCTTTTTCTGCTGATCACCTTTGCCGCGCCGCTTCGCCTTACGCACCTTCCAATGCCGGGGGGAGACTACTTGGTGTGGGGCGGGCTGAAGGTGGCCGATCTCCCGCCGGTGGTTCTTTTCCTGCAGTTTTTCGCCATTGTTATGGGCGTTGTGGCGCTGATCGTGGCGTTTTTCGTTGAATTGGGCGGGATAGTTGGCGAACAGTTGGCCAAGGTTTCCCCTCTTCCCGGGTATGGCACAAACCTGGCGGGGAGTCTGGCGGGTATTCTGGCATTTACCTTGCTGGCGTTCGCGGGCTTCCCTCCTGCCGTCTGGCTGTTTATCGGCTTCCTGGTTGCCACTCCGTTTTTCCTGAGTCGGCGGCTTGCCCTTGTGGTGTTCGGCCTCCTCGTCGCGGCAACCGCCCGTCCGATGCCGGACACTTTTTGGTCCCCGTACTACCGAGTCAGTTTGTACACGTATCCACTGGTATCAGGCTGGCCTCATCCCTGGGCTTATCATGTCGACGTCAACCACGATTACCACCAGAAGATGGTGGACCTTTCACCCTCCTTCATCGAGCGCTTTCCCGGCATGGAACCTAATCGTTCGGCGCTGCCCACCTACGAGCTTCCCTATCGCTTGGTCGAGGAACCCGGGGACGTCCTGGTGGTCGGCGCGGGCACCGGCAATGACGTGGCGGCCGCGCTGCGGCACGGCGCCAGGCACGTGGACGCGGTGGAAATCGATCCGGTGATCGTCAAGCTGGGCCGCAAGTATCACCCCGAACATCCCTACGATTCGCCGCTTGTGACGGTTCACGTTAACGACGCCCGGGCGTTTTTCAAGAAAACCCGCAAGAAGTACGACCTCGTTGTTTTCGGCTATCTCGACTCGCATACCATGGTGTCAAGCTATACGTCTCTGCGACTCGACAACTATGTTTATACTCTGCAAAGCTTCCGCGAAGCCCGACGGCTTCTCAAGGAAGACGGCACCCTTGTTGTGTCTTTTGCCAGCGGCGGTTCTTTCGTGACTGCCCGGCTCTTTACCGCCCTCCGGCGGGCGTTCGTAACTCCGCCGCGCGCCTACTTCACGGGCTATGACAGCGCGGGCGTGGTGTTCGTTGAAGGCAAGGCCCGCGACTCCCTCGCCCTCACGGACTTCCCCGAGATCACCCGGCAACTCCAGTCGGCTGAGGAGACGACGCTTCCGGCCACAGACCAGTGGCCGTTCCTGTATCTCAAAAGCCGCACAATCCCTTTGGCGATTCTGGTGATTCTTGTCCCTTTCCTTTGGTGCTCGACCATGCTTCTGCACCACACGGTGAATCTCGCTCGTTTCGCCACCTCCAGGAACCTGCACTTCTTTTTCCTTGGCGCGGGGTTCCTACTCCTGGAAACCAAGGGCATCACGGAGGTCTCCTTGCTCTTTGGCTCCACTTGGATTGTCAACGCCGTGGTGATCGGCGCATTTCTGGCGATGGGAATTCTCGCCAACACGCTGGTGATGTTCCGGCCTATCGCCCGCCGTACGGCGTACGTGCCGCTTTTTGTTTTGATCGGTCTGGGCATGTTTTTTCCGTTAGCCTATCTTGATCTGCTGCCCGCGGCGGCCAAGGTGTTGGCCGCCGGAATCTTCGTGGGACTTCCGGTGTTTTTCTCCGGACTGGTGTTCTCGCGCAGTTTCCGGGATGTCGCCGATCCGGCGCAGGCCCTGGGGGTCAACCTGTTAGGCTGCGTGGTGGGAGGAACTCTGGAAAACACCGTGATGCTGGCCGGAACCCCGGTTCTGGGCGCGCTGGCGGTTCTGCTCTACGCGCTCTCGGCGGTCTGTGTTATTTCCAGAAGAGACGGCTCCCGGGAAGCCCAACCGGCGAACGCTTGACGCTGCCCCTCATTGATTTGAGGACAGCGGGCGTGTTTTGGGCTAGAATTTCAGTTTCTGCTTCGATTCCTGCTGGGCCTACGCCAATGACCACGCTCGATCTCGCGCCCAACCTGAGATTCCAAACTGCAGGGTTTCACCTTCGCCGCACTCTCGGCGCCGGCGTGGTTTTGTTCGTCGCGCTGGCGGCCTGCGGCAATGCCTTCGCCTGGGGGCCGGGCGCTCACCGGCTGGTCAACAACTGGGCGGTGCAGACACTCCCACCGGAGATTCGCGGCTTTTTTGCGGCCAACCGTCAATACCTGGCGGATCATGCCAACGATCCCGTCGAGTGGATGGAAAAGGACCGTTACGAGCGCAAACAGCATTACCTGTACCTGGATAAGTACGGCAAGTTCCCCTACCTCGAACTCCCGCATTCCTTCCGGCGCGCCGTTGAGCGTTACGGCTCCGGCCGGATCAATCGCAACGGCCTGCTCCCCTGGCAGATCGGTGAATACAGTCTGCGCCTGACGAACGCCCTGAAGGCGCACGATTGGGAGGAAGCCAAGGAAGTCGCGGCCGCGCTCGGTCACTACGTAGCCGACACCCACGACCCTTTGCACACCACGGAGAATTACGATGGGCAGTTGACGGGCCAGCCGGGGCTGGCGGACCGCTTCGGCTCCCAGGTCGTCGACCGGTACCAGAGCTTCTTCATACTTCGCCCCGATTCGGCCATGAAGATCGACGATCCCACCGATTACGCCTTCGCCGCGGTCTTGGAATCGCACACCTGGGTTGACCAGATTATTCTGGCCGACCGGCTGGCGGTGAGAGACCTGATGGGTTACAACGACGACTACTTCGACCGCTTCTACTCGCGGGTCGGTTCCTTTATGATCCGCCAGATCAATCTCGCGATTCATGACACGGGTTCGTACTGGTACACCGCATGGCTGAATGCCGGGCGTCCCCCTCTGCCCGGACGCTAGCAACGGGCCAGCAGGCAGAAAGCAGTAGACAGACGATAGTAAGCAGAAGGCACTAAGCAGTAGGCAGAGAGCGGCGTCCCGGTCTTAACTTCGCGGACTTCTTAAGTAGAATCCCAGTGTCAGGTATAGTAATAGCCACGGGGAGGGCTTGAAATCAGAACCCTTCAGGAAAAGCAGGCGGGCAAGACCTATCTGGTATTTCGGACCCTAACCGGAACCTTCCACGTCTTCATGCAGGCAGTGGCGAGGGACGCTGCCATGGACCGCGGCGCTTAGTCAAAATCAGAGATTGCAGCGGATCGGTGATGAGAGATTTGGCACCCGTGACGATATCTTCGCCTATTGATCCTGCTGCCTTCTGCTTACTGCCTGCTGCATTCTGCATACTGGACGCCGGCCCATCGTGAATGAAATCACTCCCAGCCTTGAGTCCTTCATCGCCCGGTTGCCGAAAGTCGAATTGCACCTTCACTTGGAAGGGAGCCTCCAGCCCGATACTTTGCGGGAGCTTTCGCGACGCCGGGGCGTGCTGAAAAAGGGGATTGAATTATGGGTTCGCCGGCGCGGCCGCCAATCCTACCGCTACTCGGATTTCCAGGACTTCCTGGTGGCTTTTGGTCTGGTGACCAAGCTGCTTGAAATCCCCGCCGACTACGCGCTCGCCACCACCCGGCTGGTGGAATGGTTGCGCGAGCAAAACGTGAAGTATGCCGAGGTCATCTTTGCCGCGGGCGTGGTCCTCTGGAAGAAGCAGTCGATGGAAGGGGTCTTTGAGGCAGTGGCGGCTGCGGCCGAGGAAGCCCGCGAGCGCCTGGGCGTTCGGGTCAACTGGATCTTCGACGCCGTCCGCCACTTCGGCGTCGAACACGTTCGCGAGGTCATGAAGTGGGCCGCGAGGTTTAGATCACGTGGCGTTGTGGCTTTCGGCATCGGCGGGGATGAGGCGCGCGGCCCGGCAGAGCTCTTTCCCGAAATCTATCGCCAGGCTCGTGACCTCGGTCTGCACCTCACGGCGCACGCCGGCGAAACCGTCGGGCCGGAAAGCATCCGCCGCGCCGTGGAGCTGCTGGGCGCCGAGCGCATCGGTCACGGGCTCACCGCCGCCCGCGATCCCTCGGTGATGGCTCTGTTGCGTGAGCGCGGGGTTCCACTCGAAGTCTGCCTAAGCAGCAATGTCTCAACGCGCGTGCTCGCCCGCCTTGAAGATCATCCGCTCTCTCTATTCCTGGCGAGCGGCGTGACCATCACGCTGAACTCTGACGATCCGGCGATGTTCGGGACCAGTCTGGAGCGCGAGATGGCCTTGGCCGCTCAGACTTTCGGGCTAACGCAAGATCAATTACGCGGTCTGATGGAAAACGCCGTGCGTGCGGCGTTCCTGCCGGATGACGACAAAGCGATTCTGTTGTGGGATTTGCGCGCCGGCGGTGGGGCGTAAACGTGGGCGGACTACTGGGAGGTGGCGGCGACCCCGGCAGCGCCGGGGCGCGCCAGGACCTCGCGGACCTTTGTCTCCAGCGTTGAAACGAAGCTTCCGAGATCGAGTCCAGCTTGGCGAAACGCCACGCGACCCTCGGGATCGAGGATCATCACCGTGGGCAGGGCGTTGACGCCCATCAATCCGTCGAGCCCGCGAGCGTAGACCACCGGAGCGGTCCATTCTTCCTGGCGAATGAAATCGGGCACGCTGCTGCGGTCTTCGTCCACGTTCACGGCCAGGAAGGTGACCGCCGGATTGCCGCGGAACATCTCCAGCACGCGCTCGAAGAGCTTGCCCTCCAGCCGACAGGGGCCGCACCAGGTGGCCCAAAAATCCATCACCAGCACCTTGCCGCGAAACTCCGCCAGACGCACGTGAGTGCCGTCCAATCGCTCCAGGGCGAATTCCGTGGGGTCGCGGACGCCCGAGTTGGGGCGCTCCTCGCCGGCCAGTCGCGACTCGAGCGAACGTGTCAGTTCGTCGTACCGGGCGAGAACGAGATCGCCCAGCCCCTCGTCGGTTGGGTGCTTCAGGATGTAGGCGCTGCCGAGTTTCTTTCGCAACTCGCTGCGCTGCGCCGGCTCAACACTCTTGTCGGGGAAGGCGAAGGCGGTCGCGTAGGCATCGATCGCCCGATCCGTATCCCCCGTCTTGGACGCCGCATCACCCAGCCACTCCGCCACCTGCGCGGAAGGGTAAGCTTCCATACTCTTCTCGAAGTCGGCGGCGGCGCGGGTATTGTCTCCCGACCCGGCGTAGACCTTGCCGCGCAGGAAATAAGCCGTGGCGCGCATCAGGGCCGCGGTGGCCTGCCATTTTTCCGGGGCCACGCTCGCCGGTGGTTTTTCAGAGGCCATCTTTTCAGCGCGCTCGATGAAGCGCGTACCGTAATGAATCGCCTTTTGGCGGCTCGCGCTGTCGTTCTGCCGTTCGTAAAGTCCGATGACCGCGGTGAGCAGTTCGAGGTCTTGGGGATTGATCTCGAGCAATTGTTCCGCCACTGTCGCCGCCTTGCGCGGATCGTTCGACTGCATGGCGAGCTTGTAGATGAGGCGCAGAACGCGCTCCCGACGCGCGCTGTGGGGATAGCGCTCCAGGTAACTTTCCAGATTCTTGATGACCTCCAGAGGATTGGAGGGACCGGCTTCCAGGGCCTTGTTCAGCGCCTGGGATTCTTCCACCTCGGGCGTGGCAGCCTGCGAACTCTTCTCCGCACTCGAGGGCGGCGCCGGCTTGCCCGCGGGCTTCTCCTCGCCGGCAAAGGCAGGCGTGATTGCCAGGAGTGCGGCCAGGGACCAGACGAATGCGCGATGACCGAATCTGCCAGTTGGATTTTGCATGCAGGATGGGCCCGCGTCCGCGGCTCCCCGCCTCCCGGTTTTCTACTCTAGAAAGATGGCCGCAAAGGGTCAAGTGATTTCGGGTGCCGGGTGGTTTCGGCCGATGGCTGATATAATGCATGGTCCCTGAGAGGTGAAAATGGCCGAGATTCCGCTCCGCGCGATCTTCTTTGATGCCGGCAACACGTTGATCTTCCCTCGCGTCGAAGAGCTGGCGCAGGACTTGACCGAGCAAGGCTATCCGGCCGAGGTCGAAGATTTTTGTGCCGCGGAACGCGCCGGCAAGCAGAAGCTCGACGAATGGCTCTGGCCGCAGATCCGCCTGGGCGAGGTGCCGCGCACCATCGACCACTTCTACTGGGGGGCTTACCTGCGGGCGCTCATGGAGCGGATTCGCGCCCCGGAATCCGAGCAGGGTCGGCTGATGCAGCGCGTCGCCGAGGGCTTCCAGGACATCACCCTGTGGTCGCGCGTTTTGCCGGAGACGCCGCCCTATCTCGAAAAGCTGCGCGCCCGGGGCTATTTTCTGGGTGTCATTTCGAATTCCATCGGCACCATGGAGGAGCAGCTTGCGCGCCTCGACCTTGCCCGGCATTTCGACATCGTGATTGATTCGGCCGTGGTGGGAGTGGAAAAACCGCACCCCGATATCTTCAAGATCGCCCTCGGCCGCGCGCGCGTCGAACCCTCGGAGGCCATATTCGTTGGCGATACCCACGCCACCGATATCGGCGGCGCGCAGCTTGCCGGCTTGCGCGGCGTCCTGATCGACCGCGTCGGCGCATACCCCCAGGCCGCCTGCCCGCGCATCAATTCGCTGCCGGAACTGGAATCGGTCCTAGCGAACCTTCCCTCGTGAATAAACGAGAGCGGCGTACGCGGCCGCACTTTGTGGCATCATAGCTGAAGCGTGAGAGCGGCCATCAAACGGATCGTCCTGCTGGTTGTCGGCTGGGGATTTATCCTCCTGGGCATTGTGGGGCTGTTTTTGCCGGTGCTTCAGGGGATCCTATTCATCCTCATCGGTCTGATCATTCTCTCCTCGGAATACGTCTGGGCGCACCATCTGCTCGAGAGGGTCAAGGCACGATTTCCCGGCGTGGCGCGCAAATCGCACGAAGCCACCGCCCGGGCCAAGGCTTGGCTTGAACGCCTGCGTGGGCGCTCGTCCAAACAGCCGCCGGGCGAATAGAGAAGGACATCCCGAGCGAGTTTTCCACAACCCCCCCCAATTCGCCAGGCTAGTGCCGTTCCAACTTAATGTGTCCGTCAGCTGACGGACATCGCAAGGTCTCGGCCCGCCAGTTGGCGGATTGTGGTTACTCCTCACGGCATTAGGCCGAAAAAGTTGGAACGGCACTACCCTGTGGAAAATCAGCCAGCCCGGGAGGTCCAAGACTCCGGGTTGGGGACTGGTATCTCGGCAATTCCGTTGAAGGCTGCCCACGGCTGACGGCTGACTCTTTGTCTACGCGCGGCGAGAGGAATCGCACGGTGCAGTTTGCGGTGTGAAAAGCGGCGAAAAAGCGATTATAATTCCGGGGGGTCAGAAACCCATGCGCGAAGCGGTCATCATCTCCGCAGTTCGCACCGCCATCGGTAAATTCCTCGGTTCGCTCACACCTTTTTCCGCGGTCGATCTTGGAGCCTTCGTGGTGCGCGAAGCGGTGCGCCGGGCCGGCATCGAGCCTGGCCAGGTTGACGAGATCATCATGGGAAACGTTGTCTCCGCCGGGCTGGGACAGAACCCGGCGCGCCAAGCGGGACTGAAGGGCGGCCTTGACCCGCGCGTCGCGGCGATGACCATCAACAAGGTTTGCGGTTCGGGGTTGAAGGCCGTGGGGCTGGCGGCGCAGGGGATTCAGACGGGCAACGCGGAAATCGTCGTCGCCGGCGGCATGGAGTCAATGACCAACGCCCCCTATCTTCTGCCCAATCTCCGGCAGGGTCTGCGCCTCGGACACGCCAAGGTTCTCGACTCGATGATTCAGGACGGCCTCTGGGACTCGTTTGAAGATTTTCACATGGGCATGACGGCCGAGCTGGTGGCGGAGAAGTACAAGATCAGCCGCGGACGCCAGGACGCCTACGCGGTGGAGAGCCATCGCCGGGCGATTGACGCCACGAAGAGTTGTCGCTTCAAGGAGGAGATTGTTCCGGTCGCCGTCCCGCAGAAGAAGGGCGAGCCGGTTCAGTTTGCCGTTGACGAATCTCCCCGCGAAGACACTTCACTCGAAGCGCTGGCCCGCCTGCGGCCGGTTTTCAAGCCGGATGGGACGGTGACTGCCGGAAACGCTCCGGGCACGAACGATGGCGCCGCGGCGCTGGTGGTGACGAGTGCCGAGACCGCGAAGAAGCTGGGCAAGAAGCCGCTGGCGCGCATCGCGGGCCAGGTGGTGAGCGGCGTCGAGCCGAAGTGGGTGATGATGGCGCCGGTGGACGCCGTGCGGTCGCTGGTGGAAAAACTGGGTTGGAAGCTCGCCGAAGTCGACCTCGTCGAACTGAACGAAGCCTTCGCTGTCCAGGCGCTCGCCGTCATCCAGGAGCTGGGTCTTGATCCCGAGCGAACCAACGTCAACGGCGGCGCGGTGGCGCTCGGCCATCCCATCGGAGCTTCCGGAGCGCGCATCCTGGTGACCCTCCTCTACGAAATGGCGCGCCGCAACGCCAAGCGCGGAATCGCCGCTCTCTGCCTGGGCGGCGGCAACGCCGTGGCGCTCGCCGTCGAGCGAGGGAATTGATCCATTGGTCCATTGAATCATTGATCCATTGAATCAACGGACTAGAGAATCCAGCAACGAGATTTAGCAAGGCAGGCCAATCAGTCAATGAATCAATGGAGAAATGAATCAATCAAGGCTGTCGCCGTCGTCGGCGCGGGCACCATGGGGCACGGAATCGCCCAGGTGCTGGTGAAGAGCGGATTCTCCGTGCTCCTCCAGGACGTCGCGACAAAAATCCTCGATACCGCCAAGGAACGAATCGGCAAGGGCTTGGCGCGCGACGTCGAAAAGGGCCGCATGACGGCGGAGCAGCGCGAGCAGGCGCTCAGCCGGCTGAAGACCACGACGGAAGGGAAAGACCTTGCCGGGGTCGAGCTCGTCATCGAGGCGGTGGTCGAAAACTTCGAGACGAAGAAAAGTGTATTCCGCGCCCTCGAGCCGGCGGTGCGCGAGTCGAAGCCCGACGCCATTCTGGCGAGCAACACCTCGTCGATTTCGATCACCCGGCTCGCCGCCCAGACTCAGCGTCCCGAGCGGTTCGTGGGCCTGCATTTCTTCAATCCCGTGCCGGTGATGAAGCTCGTCGAGGTTGTTCCCGGGCTCCAGACGGCGCCGGAGACGGTGAAGGCCGCGGAGGAACTGGCCAGGGCGGTCGGCAAAACGCCGATTCGCGTCAACGATTTTCCCGGCTTCGTTTCCAACCGCGTCCTCATGCCGATGATCAACGAAGCCGCTTACTGCGTGATGGAAGGGGTTGCGGACGCCCAAGCCGTGGACGGGGTGATGAAGCTGGGCATGAATCATCCCATGGGCCCGCTGGAGCTGGCGGATTTGATTGGCTTGGATGTTTGTTTGGATATAATGAGGGTATTATACGAGGGATTCCACGACTCCAAATACCGCCCCTGCCCGCTGCTCGAGAAGATGGTCCATGCCGGGTGGCTGGGCCGCAAGACGGGGCGAGGATTCAACGATTACTCGGCGGCAAAATAATGACTTGATAATCCGCCCGCAGTCTGAGGTACTATGGCTCGTGCCGTTCGCCGTGGTTGCGGAGCGGAAAGGATCTGAAGATGCCGGAAGAACGAACGGACAAAGCCAAGGCCATTGACCTGGCCATGACGCAGATCGAGAAGCAATTCGGCAAGGGCTCGATCATGCGTCTGGGGACGAAGGAGGCGCTGGTGCCGGTGGAAGTGATCCCCACCGGCGCGATTTCCTTCGATGCGGCGCTGGGCGTGGGTGGAATGCCGCGCGGGCGGGTGGTGGAAATCTTCGGGCCGGAGGCGAGCGGTAAAACGACGATCGCCCTGCACGTGATTGCGGAAGCGCAGAAGCGCGGTGGCATGGCGGCCTTCGTCGACGCCGAGCACGCCCTGGACGCGGCTTACGCCCGGCGGCTGGGCGTGGACATAGATAACCTGTTGGTGTCACAGCCCGATTACGGCGAGCAGGCGCTCGAAATCGTCGAGGCGCTGGTGCGCTCGAACGCCGTCGACGTGCTGGTGATCGACTCCGTCGCGGCGCTCGTCCCCAAGGCCGAGCTCGACGGCGACATGGGTGATTCCCTGCCCGGCCTGCACGCGCGGCTGATGTCGCAGGCGCTGCGCAAGCTGACCGCCGTCGTCTCCAAGTCGAAGACCTGCCTTATCTTCGTCAACCAGATCCGCGAGAAGATCGGAATCATGTTCGGCAACCCGGAGACCACCACGGGCGGGCGAGCCCTGAAATTCTACTCCTCCGTCCGCGTCGATATCCGGCGCGTGGCATCTATTAAAGATGGGGACCGCGTGGTGGGGAACCGGACCAAAGTGAAGATCGTGAAAAACAAAATTGCCGCTCCCTTTCGGGACGCGGAATTTGATATCCTATTCGGCGAGGGGATTTCGAAGGAAGGCGACCTGATCGATGTGGGAGCCGAGCGCAACCTGCTGGAAAAGAGTGGGGCCTGGTATTCGTTCGATGGCGAGCGCATCGGCCAGGGCCGCGAAAACGCCAAGCAATTCCTCCGCGACCATCCCGACGCGCGGAGGAAACTGGAAATTCAGGTTCGTCAGGCTCTGAACCTGCCTTTGCCGCCGGAAACGACAGAGCAGGAAACTCCGGCTATACAGCGCGCCAAGAAATGAGTTAAACTCCCGGTGGATTGAGTTCAACAGCGGCCCGGAATCTTTGCCGGGCCATTCGTGTCCTAACCGGGCTGCGTCCCTGCGAGCCACCGTGGATGCGATCGAACAGAAGGGCTTTGTGAAAGGCCGAGCGCGAATGTCCTCCCGGAGGGGCCGCCGTCAGGGCTGGCAGCGGGGCCGGGCTCGGAATGCCGATGCTTAGGGGGCTTGGATAACACATTGCAAAAAAGAATTGCCATCCTGGCAGTGGCAGCTTTTTGGTTCTGTGCAGTCTACTTTCCACTCACCGCCGCTTCTCCCGCGGGTGAGGGGGGCAAGTCCACAACCGGCAGCGGCAAGTCAGTTTCCGCTTCTTCCTCCAATTCCCAGGCCGGCTCGACGACAACCAAGAAGAAGGTCCGGCGCCGCCGGGTCAGGCGCTCGCGACGACGCAGTCCCTGGAGCGTCAGCTCCTTCGGAAATCCCACGGCCGAGGATGATCCCACGGGCGAAGACCCCATGGTACGTGAGGCGGCGGTCGAGGCCCTGGGCAACTGGAACGGGACTATCGTCGTCGTGGAGCCCAACACCGGCCACATCCTTTCCATCGTCAATCAGAAGCTGGCGCTTTCCAGCGGCTTCACGCCCTGCTCAACGTTCAAGCCCGTCGTCGCCCTCGCGGCGTTGAACGAAGGGCTGATCACCCCCGATACCCGGCTTCGCGTCTGGCGCCGCGCCCGGATGAACCTCACCGAAGCCCTGGCGAAATCGAACAACACCTTTTTCGCCTATTTGGGCCGCCAATTGGGTTTCGAGCGGGTCGCTCTTTACGCCCGGCTATTTGGGTTGGGTGAGAAGGCGGGCGTGGGAATCCCCGGTGAGTATCCCGGTGTCTTTCCGACCGAGCCGCCCAAGGAAGGGGGCGTGGGGCTGCTCTCGAGCTACGGCACTGACATACAGATCACTCCTTTGCAGTTGGCCGCGATCATCTCTGCCGTGGCCAATGGAGGCACTCTCTACTACCTGCAATACCCGCGCACGCAGGAGGAAATCACCCGCTTTGAGCCGAAGGAGCGCCGCCGGCTCGAAATCCTGACGGAACACATTCCGAAGATTAAAGAGGGGCTTGCCGCCGCGGTCCTCTACGGCACCGCGCAGTCCGCCTACGATTCGGAAGAGCAGATTCTGGGCAAGACCGGCACTTGCAGCGAGGATGGGGCGCGCCTCGGATGGTTCGCTTCCTATTCCAGCGATTCGCGGCCCAAATACGCGGTGGTCGTATTGCTGCGGGGCGGCAAGCAGATGTACGGGCCACACGCCGCCGAGATCGCCGGCCAGGTTTATCGCGGCCTGCGCCTTCGGGAACAACAGGCCTCGCAAACCAGCGATCTTGGCTCCGCGCTGGGCGACGATTCCCCATAAACGCTTCTCCTTGCCACGAAGATTGGAAGCGGCGCGCACCTCGCGGCCCGTTTCAAGCAAGTTGCGGGCCGAAGAGTTTTTCGGTGTAAACCCGGCTCAGGCGCAGGTCTTCTTCGAGCGAGCGGGTAATCCGGGTGCCCTTCTCGTAGGCAAGTTCCACGACCAGATATCCGCCGTAGTTCGTCTCCCTCAGATAATCGGCAACCTTCCCGTAATCGACGTCCCCTTCACCAAAATCTTCCATCCAGACGCCGGCCTGGGAATTGCGCAAGTGCACGCTGGCGAGACGACGGCCCGTTTCGCGGAGAAACGCCAGAGGTTCTTGCCCGCCGCGATACGCCCAGTGCACGTCCACACAGCAATCGGCCAGCTTGGCATCGGTATGGGCGAGCTGGTGCCGCCATTCACGCGCGTTCTCCAGGAGCTCCGGCGTGTGATGATGGACCAGCAACCGCACTCCGCGTTTCCGGAGTTCCCCGCCCAGCCGGTTGAGCGAGCGGGCCTGAAGGTCTAATTCTTCGTCCGACTTTCGCTCCTGCCCCGGCTTGGGACTGGGGTTGGTGGTGAGGGCGCGAAGCCCAGCGGGTTCGAGCGCTTCCGCCAGCTCGAGAATCTCCGCGATGGATTTTTCCGCCGCTTCTTCTTGGTGGAGCGTCGACCCGGAATACATCGCCGGCATCGCCAATTCGTGCTCCTCGAGCAGGGCAAGAGTCTTGGCGCGTATTTCGGGGTGGAGGAAATCCGCCATCAGCTCGACGCGCGCATAGCCGGCGCGCCGGATGGCCGGGAGCGCCTCTTCCAGTCCTTCGATAAGGCCCTTCTTCTGCGCCTGGAATTGCTGTGTCCAGACGTAGATTTGGGTGGTCAGTATCGGCCTGTAGCCGGATGGCCCCGCGAGCAGAGGAGTAGTGGAAAAGCCGTCGCCGAGGACAGCGCATCCTGCGAGAGTCGCCATCTTCGCCAGCGCCTCGCGACGAGTGCAAGTTTGAGTACCCATGGAATCATCGTCCTTTCGCTGCATTTGACCGCCTTGGGCCTGCAATCTACCGCGAGGGTTGTAGCCGGTCAAGGCAGGGACCGTCGGGGCCGCAACTTCGCTCATGAAGTCGGGCCGAATTCCGCGCGGCGGCGAAGGAGGCAACATGGTCTCGCTGCCGGTGCGGTGTATACTCTGGGCTGTGATTTCGCGCTCGGCGATCCTTCGTCCTTGGTTTGCTAGGTCTCGACGCAGGGTGCGGATGAAGAACCGAGACACGGGGGGGACGCGGCCATGACCATTGACCTCAACCTTGAACATGTTCGGCCGCCCGCAAAGAAGAAAGATTATCGCATCGGCGCCGTCGGGGCGGGCTTCATTATGCGCGACTGCCACCTGGTGGCATACCGGAACGCGGGCTACAACGTGGTGGCGATCACTTCCCTCCCGCCGGAAGAGGCGCGCGCGGTGGCGAAACTGCGCGGCGTGCCCAAGGTTTATGATTCCGCCCAAGAGCTGCTGGCCGATCCTTCGATCGAAGTTGTAGACATCGCCGTTCCGCCCCATCGTCAACTGGCGATTGTGCGCGAAGCGGCGAAGCACGCCGGGCACATCAAGGGCATTCTGGCGCAGAAGCCGCTGGCCGCCAACTACCGGGAGGCGAAGGAAGTGGTGCGGCTTTGCGAAGAGGCCGGCATCACGCTGGGCGTCAACCAGAACATGCGCTACGACCAGTCGATGCGCGCTCTCAAGACCGTGCTTCAGCGCGGCTACCTGGGCGAGGCGGTGCTCGCCACCGTCGAGATGCGCGCCATCCCGCACTGGCAGCCTTGGATTCCCGAGTTGGGACGCGTGACGCTCCTCAACATGAGCATTCATCATCTGGACAGCTTCCGTTTTCTATTTGGCGACCCGGAGCGCGTCTTTGTGAGCGCGCGGACCGACCCGCGCACGGCGTTCGAACATCGTGACGGCATTGTGCTCTACATTCTGGAGTACGCCAACGGCCTGCGAGCCGCGGCATGGGATGACGTCTGGGCAGGCCCGGCGCGCGAGGGCGCCGCTCCGGACATCTACATCAAGTGGCGCGTGGAGGGGACCGACGGCCTGGCGCAGGGAACCATTGGCTGGCCCTCGTATCCCAACGCCACGCCCAGCACGATTGAATTCACCACCAAACGCCAGCCGGGCGTGTGGTTCTCGCCACGCTGGACCGAGGTTTGGTTCCCCGACGCTTTTGAGGGAACCATGGGAATGCTGCTCGACAGTCTCACCGACGGCAGCGAGCCTGCCGTGGGAGGGCGAGACAATCTGAAGACCATGGCGCTGGTCGAGGCGTGCTACAAATCGATCGAGGAACGCAGACCCGTAGAGATCCGGGAAATTTTGGAGTAGAGGCACCTCGGCGAGGCCTCAAATGTAAACGCAAGAAGCAAAGTTATGTTCTCGGCGCCGAAATCATGCGTGACCCCTCACCCGGCCCTGGCGGGCCACCCTCTCCCCAGGGGAGAGGGAGCGGGGGTGAGGGGGCCCGTCAGCTGACGGGTGACTTCTTTAAGTCTATTTACGCTATGAAGGCGTTCCTGTGGAGCGCCGCTACATAGGAGGAGCACATGAAACTCGGACTCATCAATTCCGCATGGCTCGGCACGCATGTGGGAACTGCCCAGGGAATCCGCAATACCAAGGAAATCGGCTTTGACACCATCGACATCTTCGCTGACCCGCTGGAAACGGGCGCCAAGGAGCGCCGCCTCATCAAGGAAACCTGTCGCGACGCCAAGCTGCCGATTGTCTCGGTCTGCTGCGTGGCGCTGGGAATCGCCGACTTCAACGGACCGGTCCAGAGGTTTCATGTCGAGCGCTGCAAGGCTTATCTGGATTTCGTTTACGAGCTGGAGGCGAAAAACCTGCTGCTCGTGCTCGGCGAATACATCTGGCAGCAGGAAGTCATCAAGCCCGAGGACCAGTGGAAATGGGCGGTTCAGAACGTGCGCGAGCTCGGCGAATACGCCGCCGACCTGGGCCTCGAGATCGCCCTGGAGCTTGAGCCCTTCCACCTGTCCCTCATCAACACCCTCGACAAGATGAAGCAGTTCCTCGACGGGGTCGGCCATCCGGCAGTGAAAGCCAATCTCGACATCTCTCACCTGACGCTCTCGCACACGCCGGCGGAGGATATCCTGAAGCTGAAGGGGCGGATTGCCCACGTCCACATCTCCGACTGCGACGGCAAGGTGCACGGCGACCTGCCGCCCGGACGCGGCGTGGTGGACTTCCCTTCCTATTTGAGCCAGCTGAAGCAGACGGGCTTTGGCGGGACGATCAGCATCGAGCTGGAATATTCGCCCGAACCGGCCAAGATCGTCGATTGGGTTGCCGAAGCCTACCGCGAAACCGACAGGCTGATGCAAAATCTCGGCATTCGAGGCTAGCACCGAGGCAGCCAGAACACTTCGAGGGGCTTTCGATTTCGCAAGGGGAATGCCTGGGCGATCCTAACTGCCGTTGTTGCCGGCATGCAGTCCGCATTCCTTCTTGGTTTCGTCTTCCCACCACCAGCGGCCTTGGCGCTCGTGCTGGCCGGGAAGGATGGGGCGCGTGCAGGGCTCGCAGCCGATGGAGACGAACCCGCGGTCGTGAAGCTCGTTGTAAGGCACGTTGTTTTCGCGGATGTAATTCCAGACTTGCTTCGAGGTCCAGTTGGCCAGCGGATTGAACTTGACGAGCTCGCGCCCGTCGGTCGAAAAGGCAGGATCGATCTGCACGACGGGGACCTGGGCGCGCGTTCCGGGGCTCTGGTCGCGGCGCTGGCCCGTGACCCACGCTTCCAGGTTGGAGAGCGCGCGGCGCAGCGGCGCAACCTTGCGGATGCCGCAGCATTCCTTGTGCCCGTCGCGGTAAAAAGAGAAGAGGCCCTTTTCCTTCCCCAGCTTTTCCACGGCATCCGGCTTGGGGAAGTAGACCTCGATGGGAATATCGTAGTGTTCGCGGACCTTGTCGATGAACCGGTACGTTTCCGCGTGCAAGCGGCCGGTATCGAGCGTAAAGACCGTGACCCTGCCGCCCGCCTTCACGGCCATATCCACCAGCACCACGTCCTCGGCGCCGCTGAAGCTGATGGCGATGCTGGGCGAGTATTCCCGGATGGCGTAATCGAGAATGTCCTGCGGATGCCGTTGGGAGTACGTTTCGGCGAGCTCGATGATGCCCGTAACCTGAGTTGCCATAGTGTCGAATGACCTGCCTTATCGAAGTTGCGCCGGAGCGGATCAACCCACGAGCAATCGCGCTCCCAGCGAAAAATAGAGAATGCTGAACAGCCAGCTGAAATAACGTTCCGGAATGAGCCGCGTCAAGCGGCTGCCTAGTACGACGCCCGGCAGCGCCCCGGCCACCAGCCGCAGGAAAAGTCCCGCATCGAAGTGCCCCATCCCCACGTGGAGAGCGCCGGCCAAAGCCATGGTCGCCAGGCCAAACGCGATGTCCGTGCCCACCAGCGCGCCCAGCGGCAAGGGGACCAGGAGCAGGAGAAAGATCATCAGCAGGCTGCCGCTGCCGATGGACGTCACCGCCACCATGAAACCCACGGCGGCGCCCACGGCGACGAGTTTGAAGCTCCTGCCTGCGGCTGAGAAATCCAGGGAGGTCTGGGAAAGCTTGATGTGTCCGCCGCGCACAAAGGGCAGGAAGATGGAAACGCTGAAGAGGGTTATCGCCAGAACGGTCTTGAGGACGTGTTCGAATTGGCCGGCGGAGAGATGCGCCTTCAAAAAGCTGACGAAGACAATTCCTGCCAGCGTTCCGGGCACGCTCCCTGAGATCAAAAGCCCCGCCAGCCGCCAATGTACCTGCCCCAACTTCCGATGCTCGATAACGCCCAGGAGTTTCGTTACAGCGCCGTTCACGATGTCGGTGCCGATGATGACCACGGCCGGAAAAGGTGTGAAAATCAGCAGAAGCGGCGTGAGGATGACCCCACCACCCGTGCCCGTCAGGCCGATCAACGTTCCGGTGATGAAGCCAAGTAATGTGATGAACATTTTCTATTTCTGTCCCCTGCCCATCGGCCTCGTATGGGTTGACCTCGGGCAACTTTCTCCTTGACCAGCGTTCAAAAACAAAAACGCCCGCTAACGTTTTGTCCGTTAGCGGGCGTCTTGAATGAATACCCTGGAAGGAGGCCTTACAAGTCGTTTAACTCCTCGGGCAGACGTCGCCAACGGACGGGGGACAACAACAACACATCCGCCGCGACTCCTTCACCGAGATCGACTTGAGACCTGCGTCTCCCATATCAGAACCTCAGACCCTAGCACGGGACAGAGAGTCGTG
>DATKYV010000163.1:0-6785 GCA_035528275.1 Terriglobia bacterium
GGATGAACCTTCGGCGAGGGTCGCCAGCGCCGCGGCCCGCGCGGCCAGCAGTTCCAGGTCGTGCAATGCGATCTCGAGCGTCAGGCGCCGGTAAGCGTCGCGGGGCGGGATGCGCTCCAGAAACTCGCGTCCGTGGAAATGCAATTTGAGGGCGCGTTCCCAGAGCTCGTGGAAACCTTTGGCGAGATCGCTCATCGTCGTCATTGCCCTAGCCGGGGATTACACCGGTTGGGATCCTCAGGTGCTTGCACGTCTCCTCTCCTCGGGTGCCACAGGAAAACTTTTCTGGGGCGTGGCGTTGGGAACGCCAGGGTGGAGATTGGCATTAGGATTCGGATCCCCCATCATTCCGCCGGTTTGTTCGCGCGGATTCTTGTGCTACTGTAGCTCGTTTGGGCCGCGAGGCTACACGCCGGCCTTCATGAGCGCTTCATATATACCGCTTCAATTGAAGTATGTCAAGAGTAAAGTTGAGAGATCGTCATGCCGCCCTGGGCACAGCCGTCCACCGGCTCCGGTCGGCGCTGGGCGAGACGCAGGAGGGCATGGCCCGGCGCCTGGGCTGTACCCTGAGCGGCTACATTCAATGGGAAAAAGGGCGCAGAATCCCGGGTGGCGATTGGCTCTTGAAACTCATGGCCCTCTGCCCGGACGAAGACACCCGCAGCCTTTTCGAGGAACAGATCGATTTCTATCGTCAAGAAGCCGGCCGCGGCCCTGCGCAATCCCGAACCCCGCTTGCGTCGAGCTCGACCACTCCCGAGCAAAGAAAGCAGGCGCGCGCCATCGCCCGCGAGGCCATCGAGATTCTGTTTGAGCTGGGCCAAGCGGGGTATCGCCCCGCCGATCAGAAACTCAAATGGTTCGCCGACGGGCTCAACCGTGTAGCCGGTGATTTCAGCCGCGCCTTCCCTCGGTCGAAGTGAGGAACACGGTACCGGAACGGTTCCCCAAGGGTCAAAGCCCGTGAAAAGGTGCTATCTCTCGGAACATCGCGCGAGGGGGAAATCCCCTCCCTGCCGACCGAGAAACATTGAAAACCGCCCTTATCGCAGCTACTATCTGGCCGCTCATGTGGGAATTCCTGCCACCCCGAATCCGCCTGCGCGGTGCGCCACGCTTGGACGAACGATTCGCGCGCCAGCTCGCGGATGATTTTGAGAGATTCCGCGAAGGCCTTCCCCGCCCCCTCGAAGCTCACGTTCTTTCGAGTTATGGCATTGACCTCACCAGCGACTATGGCGGGCTAAAACTGAAGAACCCGTTCGGAAAGGCATCGGGCCAACTCTCGCTTGCGCGCCATCAGATCGAAAAAGATGGGGAGGCCGGACTGGGTTTCGTGGTCCTCAAAACCGTCATCGCCCAGGACCGCGCGGGCGAGCAGACCATGCACGAATGGGCCATCCCCGAAACCCGAATGTTGGTGGAACGGATTCGCGGCCGCAGCGGCGTGGAGGGCTGGACGGTCACCTGGAAGGGCCGGGGCTGGTTCGATACTTTCGAAGCCTATTTGCGCCTTTTCGACGAAGGCTTGGCCGTCGGCGATGCCGCCTCGATGCCCGTGATTCCATCCGTGAAGTATCACCTGCCGACCTCGGACGAGGATTTCTGGAAAGAAGAAGAGTACGACTTCACGACCGCAGCGCTAGTTGAGATTTGGGCGAAGCATCACGGCACGCAGCCCATGCCCCTGGAGAAGGACTTCAGCCCCACGCTCGCTGGCTCAGAGCGCGCCGCCCAGCAGGCCAAAATCCTGGAATGGCTCAGAACGGTCTCCGGGCTCATTCACCGCGCGGCGCCGGAAAGAATTTCCGTAGGGCTCAAGATCTTCAACACGCTCTTCGAAGACGGTTTCCAATTGGAAATGCTCGACGCGGTTCATGCCATCCCGCCGGGCGAGGAGCGCTGCGAGTTCCTCATTTACGCCAATCGGCTGTTCGATCCCACAAAGAAATTCGAGGACAAGACCGGCGTGGCCTATGGAGGCCCGGACTTGAGCGACCGGAACTTGGCGACGTTGGAGAAATTTCTGAGCGCTCATTCTGATTCGCCAAGTGGATTCGATTTTCTGCCTGTAAGCGCCACCGGCAACATCCACTCCGGCCGGATCGCCGCGGAGTATCTGCTGCGTGGCGCCTCGAGCTTCCAGATGCACACGCTTTTTCAGCTCCCCGACGGCGAGTTCGCCATGCGCTCGGGGAGCAAGACCGAGAAGGCGCTGCACCATCTGCTCTTTCACCCCGAGGAGGGATTCCTGGCGTGGATTCTCAACCTCCGCTCGAAATTTGGGTGGAAACCGGAAGCAAATGTCCGGGAGATGGCCGAATGGTGCGGGCAAAACTCGGAAATCGTAGCTGAATCGCTGGTCCGAGAAAGCTGAGGCCGTATGCCCCGGGCCGACATGAACCTGCGCCTGATGACCACGGCCGACATTCCGGCGGGAATGAGGTTGAAAGACATCGCGGGCTGGAACCAGACGCTGGCGGACTGGGAGCGGTTTATGCGCGCCAGCCCTGGAGGCTGTTTCGCTGCCGAGGTCGGAGACGCGGTCGTCGGCACGGCGACGACCATCGTCTACGAGGAGCGCTTTGCCTGGATCGGCATGGTGCTTGTGGACCCGGAGCATCGCGGGCGCGGCATCGGCACGCGGCTGCTGGAGAAGACCATCGAGCACCTCGATGCCCTCGGCGTTCCCACCCTCAAGCTCGATGCCACGCCGCAGGGAAAGCCGATTTACGAGAAGCTTGGATTCGTCGCGGAGTATGAAATCGAGCGCTGGAAGCTCCAGCGAGCGCCGGGTGTGCAAGCGACGCACCCTGCGCCTCCGCCCCCAAACCTGGAGCGCCTTCTGCGCCTGGACCGGGAGGTTTTCGGAGCGGGCCGGAGCGCTTTACTCCAATCGCTTCACCATGATGCTCCCGAATTCACGATGGCAACGGGGTTCATGGGCGACCTGACGGCTTATGCCTTGGGCCGTAAGGGCTCGCGCGCCGACCAACTGGGTCCGTGGATAGGCCGCGACGAGGCCAGCGCTCAAGAATTGCTGGACGAGTTTCTGCGGCGATCGGCGCGGCAGACCGTCTTTGTGGACGCGATGCGAGAGAATCCCTTTGCGCGCGTCCTCTTGCGTTCGCGAGGGTTTGAATTCTCGCGACCCCTGACTCGAATGTATCGCGGCCCCAACAATTATCCCGGGCGGCCGGACCTGGTGTGCGCCGTCCTGGGGCCTGAGTATGGGTAAGAACCCTACCAGCAGCAACGGGGGACCATTGAATAGCGAGAATCGAGTTGGCAGTTCCCCTCGGGTGTTCTACGGCTGGTGGATCACCCTTGCGGCATTTCTCAATCTCTTCTTCACGGTGGGGATTGTTTACTACGGATTTCCGGTCTTCTACCCGTCGCTCGTCGAATCACTGGGATTCACGAGAGCGCAGTTGACCCTGGGTTTCCTCTACGGATTCGTCATCGTCGGCCTAGCGCTGGGATTCCTGGCCGGCGTCATGATCGATCGCCTCGGGCCTCGCCGGGTGATTCTCCTGGGAATCGGCTTTGTCGGGCTTTCGCTGGTTCTCATGGGAAGGATGACCCACCTCTGGCAATACTACGTGTTGTGCATCACCGAAGTCATCGGCTACGTCCTGACGGGTCCCATTCCCAATCAGGTGTTGATCTCCAATTGGTTTCGCGCCAAGCGCGGCCGCGCCATGGGCTACGCCTACCTTGGATTGGGATTGGGCGGCGCAGTCTCACCGCTTGCAATCGGATGGCTCATTGGCAACTTCGGATGGCGCCGGGCATTCGAAGCCGTCGGCGCGGTCATCCTGCTGGTGCTCTTTCCGGCGGGGATCTGGATAACGCGCTCGACGCCGCAAGAAATGGGGCTCAACCCCGACGGCGAGTCCGCCGCGGAGACCGGGAGCGCAGCTGCCGAGGCGCCTTCGGCAAATGTTCGCGCCGCTGTGCGCTCTTCGAACTTCTGGCTGATTCTTGCCGGAACCACACTCACCATCGGCGCCATTGGGGCCGTAATGCAGCACATCATCTTGTTCCTGAAAGACCAGCAGTTCTCCACGGCTCAGGCCACCCGCCTGGCCAGCGGGCTGCTTGTTTCCAGCCTCGCGGGGCGCGTCGTGGTGGGATACTTCGCGGACCGATACAATAAGAAAAACGTCATGGCGGTCTTTTATCTGGTGCTGGGGCTTTCCATCCCTATGCTCTTCCTCGCTCCCAACCGTGTGGCGCTCTGGGGATTTGCGGTCGTCTTCGGGTTCGCCATGGGAGCGGACTACATGTTGATTCCGCTCGTCACTGCCGAGTGCTTCGGCCTGGCGGCGCTCGGGAAGCTCCTGGCTCTGATCATTATGGGCTATTCGCTGGGCCAATGGTTCGCGCCCTGGCTGGCGGGAAGGATCTTCGACACGTATCGCAGTTACGACTTTGCCTGGATGATCATGGCGACAGCCGGCGTTGTGGGCGCGCTGGCCATTTACGCCATCAGCGTCCGCAAAACTCCCAAGGTTCTTTGAGATATGATCCGGGAAAGGACGGCAGGGGGAGTTCGTTCCTACTTGCTCTTCATGACGTACACGCCGTCCCAATCTTCCTCGGGTGGCGTTTCAATCAGGTCCCAGCAGCGCTGGATAAAGACTCGCGTCGGCCCGTCATCGGGGTAGTCGCGGAGCAGTTCTCCAAACTGCCCGATGGCGGTCTCCCACTGGCCGCTCCGATAAGCCTCCAAGGCTTCGTGGAAGCGATCCAGCAGGTTTCGGAAACGTTCGCCGTCCCCGACTCGGCCAAGAAGTTCATAGATCGTGACGGGTTTTGTCTTCCCCTTCACCCGAATCAAATCGAGTTCTCGTGACACAACCTGATCGCTGACGATCTGGTGCGTGTTCTCGCTCACGATGAGGCGGGTTCCGAACTGCTTGTTCAATCCCTCCAAGCGCGAAGCCAGATTCACGTTGTCGCCCATGATGGTGAAATTGAAGCGGCGCCGGGAACCCATGTTGCCCACCAGCATTGGCCCCGTATGAACACCGATTCCGATGTTGATGCGCGGACGGCCTTCCGACTCCCATTTCCTCTGCAGCACGGCCAGGGTATCGAGCATCTCCAGGGCGGCGTGGCAGGCGCGCTGGGCGTGATCCAGTTGGGGATAAGGCGCCCCCCAGAAGGCCATGATGGCGTCCCCGATGTATTTGTCGAGGGTGCCCCAGCTTCGAAAGATAACTTCGGTCATTTCGGAGAGGTATTCGTTCAACAGGTCCACCAACGCGCCGGGTGACATCCCCTCGGAAATGGACGTGAAACCACGAATGTCGGCGAACATGGCCGTGAGGACCTTTTCCTCACCGCCCAGACGCAGCAAATCCGGCTGCTGGAGGAGCTGGTTGATGACGCTGGGTGCCACGTACTGCTGGAAAACCCCGTGCATTTTCTTCTTCTCGCGCTCTTCAAAGAAGAAGCGGTAACTGACGATGCCTGCGTAGTTGACGGTCAGGGTGGCGGTGGGAAGAAACGCCGCAATCCAGATTTTCTGCGTGTCAAACAGGTAGTAAGCCAGCCACAAGAAGAACCCCAGGAAAACGATGAGGACCGCCGTGGCGCGGACGGAGGGAACGACACTCAGCAGGATGCCCGCCCCCAGGCTGAAGAGCAGGATGAATCCGATGTCGATGAGGTTCTCGCGCAGGCCACGCCGCAGAAAGTCGCCGTGGAGAAGGTTCTCAATGAAGTTCGCGTGGACCTCGACGCCCGGATAGGCTTCGGTCTGAAACGGCGTGACCGCCATGTCGGCAATTCCGGTCGCTGTGGGCCCGAACAATACCAGGCGGTCCTTGAACAAGGCGGGGTTGAGCTTGCCCTGGACGACGTCGGCCAACGAGTACGTGGGAAATGTTCGCGCCGGCCCGTGAAAGTTGATCTGCACGAACCCATGGGGATCGGTGGGGATGGCAAAGGGGCCGAAATCGATCCGCTCCAGCCCGTTGGGATTGAAGATCACCGCCACCTGGTCTAAGGATCGGTCGGTGTACGCCAGCGCCGCAGCAATATCCAGCGAAGGATAGAAACTGTCCCCAAAGCGGATGACGGCGGGTTCACGCCTCACCACGCCGTCCCGATCGGGAAGAACGTTGAAGTACCCGAAGTTCTTCGCGTACAGAGCAAACCTGGGCAGGTTGGGAGAAATCCCCTCGTAGACCGGCCCCTCGAACTTGCCGGCATACTGGGGATTGATAATCTGGGGGTAGGCCTGAAACGAAAGGTAGTTCAAGAACTCAGCAACCAGCTCCTGATTCTGCTCCCGGGTTTCCGACGCCGGCAGGAAGAAATATCCGAGGATGGCGTTGGGGAAACGGGAAAGAGCATCCTCAAATTTCTGGTCGTTGTCGGCGTCCTCCTCCATCCTGGAAAGTTCATGTTGGAAGTGCGGATCGCTTTCCACCCGCTGTGCGCTGGCGTCGTACTCCTTTCTGATCGTCCGCAGGGCCTGTAACGCGGAATTCTGATCGGGCTGCGAGAAGTTGATGTCCAAAGCGATGACCTTGGCCCCCGCTTCTCGCACGAAGTCCACGGCCTCAGCGAAATGGCGGCGGGGGAAAGGCCACCGGCCCAGGACGTCCTGACTCTTCTGGTCTATGGCGACGATGACCACCGTGGGACTCGGGTTGCGCGGACCGCGAAGCTTGAAGCGCATGTCGAGGGTCCGCAACTCGATGTCCGCCAGGAATTGAAGCATGGGTTCGGGACGGGAGGCCAGGTAGAGAGCCATGTATAGACCCAGA
>DATKYV010000164.1:0-9017 GCA_035528275.1 Terriglobia bacterium
GCGGTGTGCGAGGCGATGCAGTACTCGCACTGGTTGGTGACGCTCACCGCCACGTAAACCATCTCTTTGCTGAGCGCGTCCAGGGCGCCGGGCGCCATGATCTCCTTCACGCTCTGCCAGGTGCGGCGCAGCAGGGCAGGATCGTGCGCGATGGCCTTCCAGAAGTTGTTGACGCGGTCCGTCTAGCGCGTCGCCATGATGTCGTCATAGACGGCGCGCACCTCGGCGCTGGCGTTTTGATACTCGATCAAGCCTAAGGTTGCCATTCGATCCCCCTTGCGCGGAACTTCCGAAATGAGTGATGCGGCCCACTCGGGGCCCTACAAGATTATGCCACTCACCGCCCTTAGCACCAGTGTCGACTCGCGTGGGAATCTGATTTCGCCTGATGCGGCGGGCGGATAGTGGGCCAGTTTGATAATCGTAGCGGCGGGTTATTCCCGTCCGTCAGTTGACGGACGGCCTAAAGCCGCCTCTACATCAAAATGGCCTACCACCCGGCGGGCCCGTACTCGTGCAGGCCCTGAAAAATGCGTGAAGGGTCCCCTGGCTTGTTGAGCGACGACTCGTTGGCGATGCGCGCCTGGATGGCCCTGCGAGGCGCAGTGGTAGAAGTGGTCGAGAATCACAGGGGGCTTCTCATTTATGCGTGGCGCGCCGGAATGCGGATGAGCTAGGAGTGAGGTAGAATTGCTGGCGCTGTCGTCCGAACGCGCGAGGTGCACGCATGAAACTCGACGGCGGTTTCGAGCCCACCACCCGACCTCAGGACGCGGTCTTCTCGGTCAGTTACGGCTGGACGGGAGGCATGGGCGAAGCGGTGTTTGAGCCCGGGAGCGACGCGCTGAGGCGCTTTGAGGATTATCCGATTTATGTGGAGAGCGAGAAAATAAGCGGCCTTATCGAAGGAAAGCTTTCCGAGAGCTCGGGCCCGTTGCGCGTGAGGCTGGGGGCGAACATCACCCTGAAGCTGAGGACCGAGCGGAATCCCTCCATCCCGGGCGCGCCCCAGCAGAAGTTCTGCGAAGCGGTAATCAACCGCATGGAGAGCGTCCGGCTCTTTGAGGAGATTCGCGAGATCTCCGGCCGCGTGCCGCGGGAAGCATTGGAAGATTTCTTCCAGCGCCTCGGTTCGCGAATGGATTCATGGCCGGTGAGTGAGGAGATCGCCCGGTTCATTCAGACGGCGCAGGCGGTGAAACCCGGCGAGGGTATGGAATTCGAAATCCCGGTTAAGATCGGCGGCAAGAGCACCAGCCTGCTGATCGCCGCGCACGCGACCAACGACGCATCGCTCCGCGTGCGCCTGCATTGCGAGCCGGAGTTTGTCGAAAGATTGCGCGAGGCCGCGCCCGGGCAGTAAGGGCGTCACCACCAAGACACAAAGAATCCAAGAGAGAAAAGCTTTTTTCTTTTTGCGGCCCTTGGTGTCTTCGTGCCTTGGCGGTGCGTTTGAACTGCAGAGATCACGCCTTTGGGCCGCGGCTAAGGTATATTCATGTATCCGACCTGAGGGCATTCTGAGGGTTAGGTCCTGTGAAAACACTATTCGTCGCGCTGAGAAGCGTGGTTTACGCCTCCGGATTTCTCTTCCTTTGGGGCTGGCTGGCGGTGAGCGTCCGCAGGTACGATCCGAGCCTGGGACTCACGCTGCCCGCCTGGCTGGGCGTTCCCGGAATAATTCTGATGGTGTTCGGCGCCGCCGTCGCGCTCGCCTGCATCGCATCGTTTATCGCCCGGGGAAAAGGCACACCGGCGCCGTTTGACGCCCCGCGAGAGTTTGTGGCGATGGGCCCCTATCGCTACTGCCGCAATCCCATGTACATTGGAGGGGCGGCGATGCTTGCCGGCTACGGCCTGTACGCCGGCTCGCCTTCGGTGCTGCTGCTTGCCGCGGGCATGTTCGCGCTGGCTCACACCTTTGTTATCCTCTACGAAGAACCGACCCTCAGGAAATCCTTCGGACAAACCTACGTGGACTATTGCCGAAGCGTCCGCCGCTGGCTGCCGCGCCTGCCCCGAGGGTAACACCTCGCCCCGGAGGCACAGAGACACAGAGCAGCCAAAAAGAAGCGCCTTCCGTTTTTCCGCCCTCGACGGATTCCCTCCGTGCCTCCGTGTCTCAGTGGCTTGCGCCTGCGCTGCGTGCGGGCCAACGGCCTATCTTTAGGCCGGCGGATTGTGGTAATAAAGCGTTCGGGTTTCCAACCAAGGAGACATTTATGCGAAAACGCCCGGCGATGGTGATGGCCTTCGTCATTATTCTCTGCGCGCTGGCGGCGACGCCGCCGCTCTCCGCGCAGGGCCTGGAGTGGGTGAAGGCCAACTACACCAAGCACGAGTACACCATCCCCATGCGCGACGGCGTGCGGCTGTTCACCGCCGTCTATGCGCCCAAGGACGGCGCGCAAAGCTACCCGATCATGCTGGTGCGCACGCCGTACAACGTTGCGCCCTACGGCGAGGACCAGTACCGCCACAGCCTTGGCCCTTCCGAGCTCTTCGCGAAGGAGAAGTACATCTTCGCCTACCAGGACGTGCGGGGGCGCTGGATGTCGGAGGGACTGTACGAGCACGTGCGCCCGTACAGGGCGGTGAAGAGCGGCCCGCGCGACATCGACGAAACCACAGACACCTACGACACCATCGATTGGCTGCTCAAAAACGTTCCCGACAACAGCGGCCGCGTCGGCCTGTGGGGCATCTCCTATCCCGGCTTTTACGCCGCCATGGGATTGCCGGACGCGCATCCGGCGCTCAAGGCCGTTTCCCCCCAAGCCCCCGTGGCCGATTGGTTCTCGAGCGACGACTGGCACCACAACGGCGCGTTCCTGCTTGCCCACGCCTTTCGCTGGTTCGTCGGCGCCGGCTACGTGTTTACCCAGCCCACCACCCAGGCCCCCAAGTCCGAATTCGATTACGGCAGCAACGACGGCTACGAATTCTTCCTGCGCGCCGGACCGCTCCGCACCCTCAGCGACACGTATTTCAAGCAGGAGATTCCCTTCTGGGACGAGCTTATGAAGCACGGAACGCGCGACGAATTCTGGAAAGCGCGCAACCTCCGCCCCAATCTGAAAGACGTCCGGCCGGCGGTGATGACCGTGGGTGGCTGGTTCGACGCGGAAAATCTTTTCGGAGCCCTCGAGGTTTACCGCAGCATCGAGGCGCAGAATCCCTCGGCGTACAACATTCTGGTGATGGGTCCGTGGATTCACGGCGGGTGGGAGAGCAACGACGGCGACCACCTGGGCGACGTGCGCTTTGACGACAAGACCTCACTGTTTTACCGCGCCAACATCGAGCTCGCTTTTTTCAATCACTTTCTGAAAGACAAGGGCGAGAACGATCTCCCGGAGGCCTACGTCTTCGAGACCGGCACGAACCAGTGGCGCAAGTTCGACGTCTGGCCGCCCCGGCAGACCGTGACCCGGTCGCTCTACCTCCAGGCGGGCGGAAAACTCTCCTTCGAGCCGCCGGCCACGAACGGCGCCGCGGACTACGACGAATACGTCACCGACCCGCGGAAACCGGTGCCTTTCGTTCCTTACATCGCGCCGACCATGCCGGTGGAGTACATGGTGGACGATCAGCGCATGGCCGGGCGCCGCCCCGACGTACTGGTCTACCAGAGCGATATGCTGGAGGAAGACGTCACGCTCGCCGGCCCCCTTACCCCCAGCCTGCAAGTTTCGACCAGCGGCACCGACTGCGATTGGATCGTCAAACTGATCGACGTCTACCCCGACCGCTATCCCGACAAGGAGGGTAAGACCGACAACACGCTGGGCGGAATGCAACAATTGGTGCGCGGCGAAATCCTGCGCGGCAAGTTCCGCAGCAGCCTGGAAAAGCCGGAGGCCTTCGAGCCCGGTAAACCGACGAAGGTGGAGTTCAAGGTATCCGACATCTTCCACACCTTCCGGCGCGGACACCGCATCATGGTTCAGATTGAGAGCACGTGGTTCCCCTTCGTGGACATCAACCCGGGGAAATTTATGGATATCTACCAGGCCACGGAAGCCGACTTCCAAACGACCACGCAGCGCGTGTACCACTCGAAGTCGCTGCCCTCAGCGGTGAAGGTGGGCGTGCTGCCGCCCACGGCGGATTGAGAGTTGCAGATCGGTGGGATGGAATTTCCTGCAGCGGCGGCCCCAAAGAGCAGGGCCGCCGAGGAATCGGTGGTTCTCCCTGCCGCGGCGGGACGGGCTCCGAGCGCCGTAAGGGCGGGCGTGGAGAAAGCTGTATCCCGGCAGGGCACACGACGACCCCTGCGACCGTCAAAGGATTGACCCAGGCAAACCGGAAGGGACGGAAAGTCGTCCCTTCGCTGCAATTATCTCAGTTTGCCGCGATGGCGAGTGGTTTCGCGGGCCAGACCCAGGAACCACTTCTGGTCCGGCTCGGGCATGCGCCGGAAGAGCTCGACCAGCTTCTTCTCCTGAGCCCCGAACTGCAGCGCCTCCACTTTCACAGCCTTGGGCTTTCCTCCGCCCGTGTGGAAGAGCTGATACAGTTCCAGATCCAGTGCTTTCGCGCATTTCTCCAGCGTGTCGATACTCGGGACCGTATGGCCGTTCTCAACCCGGGAGATGTAGCAGCGCAACAAGCCGGTGCGTTTTTCAATATCCCCCTGGGAAAATTGACGTGCTTGTCGAAGCTCACGGAGTCGAAGTCCGATGTTCATGGGTTTGCCTTTTTGAGTTTGAATGTGGAACTCGCTTGAGTCAGCCAACCCAGCCGATCAGAAGCGGGCATCAGCCCGCGCCTCTCTGGAATTGGCGGTTCCCCTCTCCGGCAGATTGATCGAGCTCCTATCGGAGAGATCCGATTTACGACACTCGTCAGATTTCTCGCCGCTCGACGCACCGCCGAACTACGGATTATGCCATATCTTGGGTGCATTCGGATACAGCAATCGTATTGGGGTCTGCGGGAAGAGCAACTCAGGGAACCCTCAGACCCCATCGGCCTGCCACAGCCCGCAACCTTCAAACCTGAGTCGCGGGGCGGATTCCTGTGGTAATCTACTTCTCTGTAATCAGGGCGCACTGAACCCACAACTGCATAGTCGGAAAGCGGGCAATGCCGGCATCTGATAGAGGAAAAGAGCTTTGCCGGCAGCAGCCGCTACCGAAAGCGACCGGAAACTCCGGGCAGAAGTCCGGACTCATTCCATTGGAGAGAAGAGGAGGCAACATGAGCACCCAACCCCAACCCTCGCCGGCACTCTTTTTTGAAACTGCTAACGCGTTCATGCGAAGCGCGGCGCTGAAAGCAGCGGTTGACTTAAACCTCTTCACGGCCATCGGGAAAGGCTCAATCACCGCGGCGGAGGTGGGCCGGAAGATCGGCGCGCCGGAACGCAGCACGCGCATTCTGTGTGATTTCCTGACCGTGATCGGTTTTCTGGTGAAGCAAGACGGGCGTTACGCCTCGACCCCCGACAGCGCGAGGTTTCTCGATCGAAGCTCCCCGGCCTATTTGGGGAATGCGCTGCGATTCCTGCTGTCCCCGGTGGTTGCGGCCTCCTACGCCGACCTTGCCGAGACGGTTCGCCGGGGGGCGACGATCCTCGAGGAGCAAGGCACGGTCACGCCCGACAATCCCCTCTGGGTGGGTTTCGCACGCGGCATGGCGCCCCTGATGATGATGCCGGCCCAGATGATCGCGGACTTGCTGCGCTTCTAGCCGAACGGCAAAACGAAAGTCCTCGATATCGCCGCCGGTCACGGACTGTTCGGCATCACGCTCGCCAAGCGCCACCCCCACGTCGAAATCACGGCTCTCGATTGGCCGCGGGTCCTCGAAGTGGCCAAGGAGAACGCCGGCACCGCCGGACTCGACGGCCGCTACCACACGCTTCCCGGGGATGCCTTCGAGGTCGAGTTCGGCGCCAGCTACGACGCCGTGCTGCTCACCAACTTTCTGCACCACTTCGATATTCCGACTTGTGAGAATCTGCTTCGCAAGGTTGCGGCGGCGCTCAAGCCCGGGGGGCGAGTGACGACGCTCGAGTTCGTGCTCAACGAGGACCGCATCTCCCCGCCGGGAGCAGCCGGGTTCCCTCTGATCATGCTGGCCGGCACGCCGAAGGGTGATGCCTACACGTTCTCTCAGTACGAGAGTATGTTCGCCAACGCGGGGTTCAAGCGCTGCGAGCTGCACGACCTCAGCCCGTCATTCCAACGGCTGGTGATTTCCTACAAGTAGCCGGACGAGGACCAGCGAAGTTGGTGGGCGCAGGCCCCGCAGTCCCGGCCCCCCGGCATGCCGGGGTGGAGCGGGGCCCGCGGTTGTGCGGGCGGCAGCCCGGCGCTGACGCTTCCTTACAAGCCCACGGCACAAAAACCGTGCCGTGGCTACCCGGGCGTGACCTCGCCCCGCGGCACAAAATCCCTGCCACGGCTAGCCGGGGACAACCTCGGCGAGAAGTTGATCCATCATGGCGTGCAGGCGCTCGTGGGTGCCGGCGCCCATCTTTTCCACCTCGGCCTTCTCGAAATCCTCGGCCAAGCGGGCCTGCTCGGCGGGGCTGAGAATCTGGTCGGCCATGCGGAAGAGGATGTTGTTTTCCTTGTCGATGTGGGCGCGCAGCAGGGCGGAGTAGTTGCGCGCCGGCCCAGCCCAGCGCGGCCCGGCGCTTTCCGGAACAGCCTTGTAGGCCTCGGCGGCTTCCACCATCTGCTTGATGAACCCGCGCCCTTCGTCGTGCTCGTGGAGCATGACGCCGATGGGTCCGCCCTGGCGCGGCAGGCCCTTCGATTCGAGGAGCGGGAAGAGCAGATCCTCTTCCTTGCCGTGGTGGCAGCGGTCAGCGAAGAGCCGGAAAAACTCCAGCAGGTTCCCGAGGATTTCCGGCCGGACTCGCTCGCCGCGGTCGAGCCGCCGCGCCACTTCCTCGGTGGCGGAAATCATCTTGAGAATGGCCTCGTGCTCGTGTCGCAAAATCTCGGTTGCGGTTGGCATGCTTCCTCCTTTTTTCCAATTCCAGGCTAGCGCACTTGCGCGGGCTTGGCTGTGACCAAAGTCCGGGCGCTGCGGACGCCAAAGCCGCGAACTGGCGGTATAATTGCGGGACCGACGGGAGGTGCGTATGACCGAGGTCGAAAGGATCGCCGACCAACTGCGGAGGGCGCACGAAGGAGAGGCGTGGCACGGCCCGGCGCTGCGCGAGCTGCTGCCCGGGGTAAAAGCCGCGCAGGCCGCCGCGCGTCCGGTGGCCGCGGCGCACAGCATTTGGGAAATCGTGCGGCACATCGGCGTGTGGGAGGCGGTGGGACGCCGGCGGCTTTCCGGCGAAGTGATCGGTGATTTGCCGCCCGAGCAGGACTGGCCCGCCGTTACCGACACCAGCGAGGCCGCCTGGCTGAAAACGCTCAAAGATCTCGAAGACGGCCACCAACAGCTTCAACAAACGATCGCGCGCCTCAGCGACCGCCAGCTTGCCGAGCCAGTCCCCGTCCAGGGCTACACTATCTACTTCTTGCTCCACGGCCTGGTGCAGCACGCCCTCTACCACGCCGGGCAAATCGCCGTGCTCAAAAAGGCCGCGAGTTAGAGCGGAATCTCTGCGCCGGTTTCCTCTCGTGGAAGGGATGCCGGAAATCAACTCTCGATGCGTACCACGCGCTTGCAGCGCCCGCCACGGAAAGCTATACTGCGTCAGGGGATGCCGCCATGAAAGCGCAGAGTCTCCAGGAGATTTTCTCGCAGCTCTCACCTGAAGAGCAGGTGGCTGTGAGAGACTTCATCCAATTCATCAAAGGGCGCAAGGAATCCTCCCGACCGACGGACTTTGCGGCGGCCGTGGAAGAGTTCATCGCTGCGCACCCCGACTTGCTTCAACGCCTCGCCACGTGACCTTTTACCCTTCCGTCGATGACGTGCTCGATGCACACGCCCGCCTCATCACCGTTTTTGGCGGCGCACCTGGCCTGCGCGATCGGGGGGCGCTGGAAGCCGCCCTCGCCCGGCCGCGAAGCGGCTACTACACGGATATTCTCGCCGAGGCGGCTGCCCTGCTGGAAAGTCTTTGGCAGAATCACCCCTTTGTGGATGGAAACAAGCGCACGGCAATCACCGTGGTCGCTGCCTTTCTTCGCCTCAACGGCTTTCGACTGGAATTCGACGACCTGGCCGCGTATCGCTTCCTTATTGGCCTTGCCCAGACCGGGCAAGCCCGTTTCGCCCGCCTCGACGAATGGCTGCGTAGGCACGTGGTCCCCACCGCGCAGAGTCAGTAAAGTCTGCGACGAACGCCGATGCGCTCGTTGGGTGCCGGGCTGGGGCGGAGAAATGCTGGGGAGGGTTGGAGAACCCCCGGCCAGCCAGGGGTTTTGAAGTGACCAGGCTTGCCGGTCCTCAACGCGGCTGCGTGGACGGATGTCCGGGGTGGGTGAGGGGGACGACTCTGCGGAGCAGCCAGAGCAAGGCGCAGCCCATGGCCGAACCGAACAGCGTTCCGAACCCCACGCCCAGCGTCAGATGAAGGGTGATGTGTTTGGCATGGCTCATTCGGTGGGCGTATTCGACCGCGGTGTAGATGTTGGAGGTTCCCGTCATGGCGGCGAAGGCGACGGCCGCGACGATGAGGGACTCCTTCCAGAGAATCAGCAGGAAGGTGGCGAAGACGACGTTCGAGTAGCCACCGAAACGCCGGAAATGAATCAGCCACACCGCCAAGAGGCCGGAAAACGCGCTCATCACTCCGACGCTCACGTAGCGGACGATACTCGGGTCCGTTCCGGCCATGGCCATCACCATGCGAAGCACCCACACAGCGGCAATCAGGCCAAAGAGCGGCGCCAGCAAACGGAGATGGTCGCGCAGTCCGTGGCCGCCAATCTTCATGATCCCTCCTGGCGCGCTTCGGTGGCTCTGACCAGCAGAAGCGTCATGTCATCTTCGAGTTCTTGACCCGCCCAGGCGTGCACGGCCGTCACCACCCGCCGCTGGAGTTCTGTCAGCGGGCGTTCGCGGTTTGCTGTGAGCACCGCCTCGAGCCGCGCTTC
>DATKYV010000165.1:0-14032 GCA_035528275.1 Terriglobia bacterium
CAAAATCACCTCTTGAATCTTCATCGCCCGCTCCCAGGCGTCCTCCGGGTATCCCTTCATCCTGCCTCCTTCCCCCAGAAGGGTTTACCCGAAGTCCGCCTTAAGCGGACAGATCACCTGCTAATTGAGGCGGACATTTCATGTGCTAACGACACAGTGACAAGTGAAGAGTGACAAGCCGGCCTGTTTCGGGTTAACCTTCGCCTCTTCGAATTGGTCACTTGTCGTTCATCACTTCCTTTGAGGTGTGCGATGAAGCGTCTCCTTTCCTGGATTGCGGTCCTCTTGCTGACCACCCCGGCGGCGGGCGCCCCGCTCCGGGCCGGCGTGGCGAAAGTGGACATCACGCCTCCCCCAGGGGTCGCCATGTGGGGCTATGCTGACCGCAAGACTCCCTCCACCGGAACCCTCGATCCGCTTTTTGCCCGCGTGCTCGTCTTGGAAGCGGGAGAGAAACGGTTGGCGTGGGTCGTGCTCGACCTGGGACGGACGTTCGGTCCCGCCGCACTCCAGCAACTCCGCGAAAACGCCCGGGAATCGAGCGGCATAACCTACACGCTCGTCCAGGCCACGCACACCCACGCCGGGCCGGTCATTCGGGACGAGTATCCCTCCGGAAACGCGCCCGCTTGGGAGACGGCGGCGCTCGAGATGATTGCCGCCGCCATCCACGAAGCCAGTCAGAAGCTGGTGGAAGTCCGGCTGGGCACAGGCTACGGCCAGGTGGCGATTGGCTACAACCGCATCCGAGTGAACCCCGATGGTACCGTGACGATGCTCTGGCGGAACGAAACAAAAGTCCCCACCTCGCCGGTGGATCGCGCAGTCTCTGTCATCCGTGTCGACAAGACCGACGGAAAGCCGCTCGCCGTCCTGGTGAATCACGCCTGCCATCCGGTGGTCTTCGGCTGGTTGAACCTGGAATACTCGGCGGACTTTCCCGGCGTGACCGTGAAGACGGTCGAAGAAGCTTTCGGCGGCGAGCCGCTGGTTCTCTTCATTCAAGGCGCCCCGGGCGACATCAACCCGTATTTCGCCACCACGCCGCCGGAGAACGATCCTGTCGGGCGGCGAGATTGGACGGGCAAGGAGCTTGGGGAAGAAGCCGTGCGGATTGCCAAAAACATCCGAGCCGAGGCCTCTCCCGAAGCGAGTCTGGACTTTGCCGAAGACCCCCTCGAGTTTCGCCTGCGCTGGGACCCACAAACGCTCCGCGAGGCGCTGGTCGCCTCCTTCGGTCCGGAAAGCCTGGAGTCCTACGCGCCGCGCATCAAGCCGGAGCTCGAGCTACCGGTCACCACGGTGCTCATCAACAAACGGATCGCCCTGATGGGGATGCCCGGTGAACCCTTCGTCGAGTTCCAGATGGACTGGCGAGTGCGCTGCCCGGTGCGCGACGCCTTCTTCCTAGGCTACGCCAACGGTTACTACGGGTACTTTCCCACGATTCGTGCCGCTTCCATCGGCGGCTACGGCGCCGCCAGCGCCACCACCTGGGTGGAAGCCGGAGCGGGCGAACGCATGGTTGACCACGCGGTGGTTCGCCTCTACGAAATGCTCGGCCGCCTCACTGACCTCCCCGAGGACTTGAAGAAGAAGTAGCGCGGGCGAAAGCCCGAATTCGGGCTGGCGTAATTGACGCGATTCGTGTATACTGATCGAGCTTGATCAGTTTTTGTGTCCAGGTACCAAGTGCGAGAAGGCCACAAAGCTTTGATTTTGTGGCTTTTTTTGTTTTTGGCGAGTGGCCGCGAAAGCGGAACAAGAATATTCAAACAAAAGAGGTTCAAAGTAGAATATGGAAAAAGAACAAGGAACAGTGAAATGGTTCAACGACGCGAAGGGCTATGGATTCATCCAGCGCACTTCCGGCGGGGACGTTTTCGTGCATCACTCGGCCATTGAAGCGACAGGGTTCAAGTCGCTCAGCGAGGGTGAAAGCGTGGAATTTACGGTCACCAAGGGCCCCAAGGGGCTGCAAGCTGAGAACGTCGTGAAACTCTAACGGTCGGGGCAGGCTCCCGCTCCGGCGGGAGCCTCCCACTCAAGCGTTCACCCAAGGATGTTTGAATATGACCATCCAATATACCGGATTCCAACTGAAGCCCCGAGGCAGAGAGTACTCCTACCGGGTCGTCGGCCCCAAGGCGGAAACGCGCGAGTTTACCCTGACCATCTCAAACCAGGCATTCGTCGAGCGCCATGTTCCCTATCAGGATGCTGCCGCCATCTGCTATCAGAAGTTGCAGAGAGAGCTCGTTGCGGAAACCCCCGAGGAGCCGCTGCGTAAGCATTTCACCATTTCCGACCAAGAACTGGACGCCTACCGCAATAAATACCGCCCGGTCAAAAGGCGCGGCGCCTAAACCTTGGCCCTCATTCCAGCCGTTTCGCCTCGATACGGTCCTTGGTGGCGTCGAAGATTCCAACAGCAATCGAAACGCTTTTGATTTCCGGCGGCGAGGCATAGCCGACGGGTATATACTCCACTCGCCAGCGGCCGCGAAAGCGGACATGTAGGGTTGGATCGTGGGGCGTCTGCGAAGCGCAACCTCGAATCAATTCGTCCCAGGCGACCGGGAGAGGCTCTGCCATGCGTGTTTTCGTTGCGACACTGTTCGTCGTCATTTGCCTGAGCTTGGTTGGTGGTCAAGCCGAGGAGAAGGTCAACCCGCCAGTGGCCAAGATTGTTCCCAAAAAGCTCGAGAAGCACGGTGACGTCCGGACGGACAACTACTTCTGGCTCCGCGAGCGGGACAATCCTGAAGTCATCGCCTATCTCCGGGCGGAAAACGAGTACACGGCGGCGGTGATGGCTCCGACCGAGGGGTCACAGGAAAAGCTATTCAACGAGTTCAAGAATCGCATCAAGCAGACGGATATTTCGGTCCCCTACAAGAAGGACGACTTCTACTATTACACGCGGACGGAGGAAGGTAAGCAGTATCCCATCTATTGTCGTAAGGCGCGGTCGATCGAAGCGACCGAGCAGGTCATACTTGATGTCAACAAGGAAGCGGAAGGACACGAGTTCTGTTCGGCACAACGGCCGGAGGTGAGCTCCGGGCAGGATATCATGGCTTACGCGGTCGATACCGCAGGGCGGCGGTTCTACACCATCCGCTTCAAGAACCTAGCCGCTGACAAGCTGCTGGACGACGTGATCCCGAACGTGACCGGGAACATGGCCTGGGCCAACGACAACCAGACGCTTTTTTATTCGAAGCAGGATCCCGAAACCCTGCGCTCCAATCGAATCTACCGGCACGTGCTGGGGACCGATCCCGCGAAGGACAGCCTCATTTATGAGGAAGCAGACGAGACTTTCAACTGTGGTGTATTCAAGACGAAATCCAAGAAGTACATCATGATCGCCTCCTTTCAGACCCTCTCGACGGAATTCCGCTACCTCGACGCGGACAATCCGCAAGGCCAATTTCGAGTCTTCCAGACCCGCCAGAAGGATCACGAATATCAGGTGGACCATTACGGTGATTACTTCTACGTTCGCACCAACCATCGAGCGAAGAATTTCCGCTTGATGAAGACTCCGGTTGTGGTGACCGAGATGAAGAATTGGGAAGAGGTGATCCCGCATCGCGACGATGTGTTCCTGGAGGGGATGGAATTGTTCAAGGACTACCTCGTCGTGGTGGAGAGGAAGAACGGTCTGCTCCAGATGCGCATTAGGCCTTGGTCCGGCAAGGGTGAGCATGACGTGGACTTCGGCGAACCTGCTTACACGGCGCTTCCCAGCGACAACTATGAATTCGACACGCCGCTGGTCCGCTACACCTACAGCTCGATGACCACGCCGCAGTCGGTTTATGACTACAACATGGCGACGCGGGAAAAGAAGCTCCTGAAGCGCGAGGAGGTGTTGGGAGGTTTTGATTCCGCGAACTATCGCACGGAGCGGATTTACGCCACCGCCCAGGATGGCGCACGAGTTCCAATCTCGCTTGTTTACCGCACGGGCTTCAAGAAGGACGGCACCAATCCGCTGCTGTTGTACGGCTACGGGTCCTATGGATACAGCCAGGATGCTTCATTCGACCCCTACCGGATCAGCCTGCTCGACCGAGGCTTCGTTTTTGCCCTGGCCCATGTGCGGGGAGGGCAGGAATTGGGCCGACAGTGGTACGAAGACGGGAAGCTGTTGAAGAAGAAAAACACCTTCACCGATTTCATTGCTTGTGCGGAACGCCTCATCCACGAGAAGTATGCCGACCCGCATCGCGTCTTCGCCATGGGAGGCAGCGCCGGGGGGCTGCTGATGGGCGCGGTCGTGAACCTCCGGCCCGACCTTTTCAATGGGGTCATCGCCACCGTCCCCTGGGTCGACGTGGTGACGACAATGCTGGACGAGGATATTCCACTGACCACCAGCGAATACGACGAGTGGGGCAATCCCAACGACAAGACTTATTACGATTACATGCTCTCCTATTCTCCATACGATCAGGTCAAGGCCCAGAGTTATCCGAACCTCTTGGTGAGGACAAGCCTGCAAGACTCCGAAGTCCAGTACTGGGAACCGGCCAAGTGGGTGGCCAAGCTGCGGGCGCTCAAGACGGACAACCATCGCCTTCTGCTCGAGACCAAAATGGAGGCCGGTCACGGCGGAGTTTCTGGCCGTTACAAGAGGTACCGGGAAGCCGCTTTCAGTTACGCCTTCCTGCTCGATCTGGCGGGGATCAAACAGTAGCGCCTCGCTCACCAGCCGCCCTCTTCGCGGTCCAGCCGCGAGTGGACCAAGCCGGTCCTCTGAACTTCTCCTGTTAATGTTGATTGCCGCCCGGAGCGATTTCGTGGTGTCGGCTACGCTTCACGGACCAACTCGAAGACGGTGATTTCCGGTGGAGAGCCGAAGCGCATGGGGGCGAAGATGGTGCCGATGCCCCGGTTGACGTAGAGCTGCCCGTTGCCTTTCTGGAAATGTCCCCTGACATAATCGGTGATCAGCCGGCCGGGCGAAAGGCTGGGATGAATAAACTCCAGGGTGACCTGCCCGCCGTGGGTGTGGCCGGCCAGGCTCAAGTCGAATCCCATCTCGGCGGCGCGGTCAAAGGAGTTGGGGTTATGGCTGAGCAGGATGTTGGCCGTGTCGGGCATCACGTACTTTTCCATGCCGGGGAGGTATCGGGGCACGGTACGGCGCCAAGGCCCTCGCGACCCGCGGATGCTCTGGTAATCAACGCCCGCCAGGTTGAGTGTTTCCCCTCCCACTTGAATCGCGGCTCGTTCCTGGCGGAGGATGCGGATATCTTTTTGGGCGAACAGGCGGGTGATCGAATCTTCAGTCCCCGACCACATTTCATGGTTGCCCAGGCAGCCGTAAATGCCCAGCGGAGCCTTCAACCCGGAGAGCGCCAGGACCACGTCTTCCTGCGTCCGGGGGTCCCAGGTGACGAAGTCGCCGGTCAGGACCATCAGGTCGGGTCGCAGGTCATTGGCGATGGCGACGTACTTGCGGATTTCCTCCACGGGCATGAACGGCCCGATATGGATGTCGGAGAGTTGAGCGATGCGGAAGCCGTCGAACGCTTTGGGAAGGCGCGCGAGCTTGATACGCTGGCGGGTGGTTTGCAGATTGATGCGGCCGTAAAGGATGGCGTAGGCGCCGGCCACCAGGGGCGTGGCGCTTACCGCCACGGCGCTTTGCCTGAGGAAGCTGCGGCGCTGGGGCGATTCCAGACTTTGGGGGGCCGCTGCGCGGGGCGCCGACAGTCTCCAGAACGCCCAACGCGCCGCCCGGACGATTCCCGCTGCCGTCCAGAAGAGAACCACCAGAAAGAATCCCAGGACCGAGCCCACCATCCACCAGAGAAACGGCGCTTCGAGCAAGGCCGGCCGCAGCGTCAAGTGCGTGGGAGTCGGCCAGTATCGGGCGTATGCCAGGTTGAAAGCCAGAAGACCAAGCACCAGTCCCACACCTACCGATCCCACGATCCGGCGCACCCTCTCCTTGGGAATCAGCTTCCGGCTGAGCTCGGCAGCGCGACGATACCAGTAGAGTTGGCTGGCCGCGAAGAGCGCGGTCATGGCGCAGAAGAATAGAAAGCGAGACAGATAAACCATCCTCTCCACACCCGGGTTCCTTATGAATTTCGCATGGAATTTCCCCCCTCGTCAAGGAAAGGGGACGTTGGGTGGTGGGCCAAATTGCTGTAGCGGCGCTCGGCGCCTGCCCCCCGGCTGGCCGGGGGGAGCGCCGGAAGTCCTTGAGAATTCAGATTCGGCGGTCGGAGACCGCCGCTACAAAAAGCCAAACCGGCCCACCACCGGACGTTGAATCTCACTGCCATCCGGCACCTCGGAAAACGACGACTCTTGGCGGACGCTTCTGGGTTCTTAAAGATTCACCGGGGAAGGAGGCTGCGGCCTCGACCGAGCGAAAGGGCATGATACAAACCGCAACTCGGGTCGAAATATTTCGAACGCCAGTTGAGCACTTGACTTGTGGCATGTTTTGTTTTAAACTAAGCAGTTTTCTTTACCACCACTTGAGAGGACTTATGAACTTCCAGATAGGGGATAAGGTTGTCTATCCGAACCAGGGAGTGGGCGTCATCGAGCAAGTTTCCACCCGGAACGTTACTGGAACCCCGGAGATGTTCTACCTGCTCAAGCTGAATGCCAGCAGCTTGCGAGTGATGGTGCCGACGAGCAACGTGGCGAACGTCGGGCTGCGCCGTGTGGCGCGAAGCCGGGACATCGGCGGAATACTTGACTTCCTGCAAAACGGCCGCTGCAAGATGCCGCAGGACTGGAAGGGCCGCTTCAAAGAGAACTCGGAGAAGATGCGAAGCGGTTCACTCCAGCAAGTGGCGGAAGTCTTGAAGAGCCTGCTGGTGCTGAATCAGGCCAAGCCGCTTTCATTCCGTGAGAAAAGAATGCTCGACCGCGCCTGGCAGCTTCTAGTGGACGAGATCGCCATGGCCCGCAGGGTCAGCAAGGTCGAAGTGGAGACCCTGCTGGTCAAAGGCTTCACCAAGTCCAATCTGAAGGTGGTCCTGCCGAGCTAGGCGTTTCCCGAGAGGCATCGAACTCCTCCGACCCGGCACGCCGCAGAGCGTCCGTATCCTGCCTGAGAGTTCCCGCATAAGCTGAGGCTCATTTTCTGAGAACCGGGCCCCCCGGCGCCCTCCTGTTTCGGGAAGGGAAGCAACCTGGCTCTGGAAGTGGAGAATCCCAAGATTAGGGGGGCCAATTTGCTCGCAGAAGGACCCGCTCAGTGCGCCGACAGACCCCCAAAACCGGACGAGAAAAGGGGGAAGGGAAGCCGCAGAAATCCACAGAATTTCCACAACATCTTGGGGTACTTTCAGAAAAAACCACCAACGATAGTAGTTTCCTCTTGACAAGGCCATTCTCGAGGATTACATTCCGCTGAGCAGTTGCGGGACCGGTCACAGGCAAAGCGGGGGACGGACCGGGCAAGATGTTCGAGGGCCCCTCAGCGGCTCGAAAACACACCGCGGAATCCAAGGGCCGACCCCAGACCCGATGTCAATTCGGAGGACGAAATGGCGGAGCGGGACGCTGTCTCCATCGCATTGAAGGGTGTGACTCCAGGCGCGGCGAAGGAAGCCAAGCGCGGCTTGTCTTTCAAGCGGATGTTCACCAAACCGGGCGTTCATCCCTTTGACGAGATCGCGTGGGAGCATCGCACCGCTTCGATCCAGAACGAAAAAGGTCAAACGATCTTCGAGCAGCGGAACGTCGAAGTCCCCAAGGACTGGTCGCAGACAGCCACGAACATCGTCGCCTCCAAGTATTTCCACGGCAAGCTGGATTCTGCGGACCGCGAGACGAGCGCGCGGCAGTTGATCCTCCGCGTGGGGGACACCATCGCCCAGTGGGGAGTCGAGGGCGGGTATTTCCGCACGGAAGAGGATGCCGAGGCTTTTCATTCCGAATTGATCCATCTTCTCATCCGCCAGAAGGCTGCCTTTAATTCCCCCGTTTGGTTCAATTGCGGTTTGTGGCACAAGTACCGCCGCGCATCGCAAGGCGGGGGTTGGTACTGGGACCCCGCCACCGGCGGTATCAAAAAGGAGACCGAGGCCTACCGTCACCCACAGTGCTCCGCCTGCTTTATCAACTCCGTCCAGGACAACCTCGAAAGCATCCTCACGCTGGCCAGAACCGAAGGGATGCTCTTCAAATGGGGTTCGGGCACGGGTACGAACCTCTCGCCACTCCGGTCCTCTCTGGAGTCGCTGTCGGGTGGCGGTAGCGCCTCGGGTCCCCTTTCCTTCATGAAAGGTTATGACGCGTTTGCGGGGGTCATCAAGTCGGGCGGCAAGACGCGGCGCGCCGCCAAGATGGTGATTCTGAACATCGACCATCCGGATGTCGTGGAGTTCATCGAGTGCAAGGCCAAGGAAGAGCGCAAAGCCTGGACGCTGGTGGACGCCGGGTACGACTCGTCGCTGGACGGCGAAGCCTACAGCTCGATCTTTTTCCAGAACGCCAACAACAGCGTCCGGGTGATGGATGAGTTCATGCAGGCCGTCATCGAGGACAAAGACTGGACCACGCGGGCCATCACCTCTGGCGAGCCGGTGAAGACCTACCGGGCGCGGGACCTCATGGCGAAGATTTCCGAGTCGGCCTGGCAATGCGGCGATCCGGGGATGCAGTTCCATACCACCATCAACAAATGGCACACCTCGAAGGCGACGGCGCCCATCAACGCCTCGAACCCCTGCAGTGAATACATGTTCCTGGACGATTCGGCGTGCAACCTGGCCTCTCTGAATCTGATGAAGTTCCTCGCTCCCGACGGCAAATTCGACGTCGAGGCGTTCCGCCAGGCGGTGGACGTGATCATTACCGCGCAGGAGATTCTGGTGGATAACGCCAGCTATCCCACCGAGAAGATCGCCGGGAACTCGCACAATTTTCGTCCCCTGGGCCTGGGCTACGCCAACCTGGGGGCGCTGCTGATGGCCAACGGGCTGCCCTACGACTCCGATGCGGGCCGCGACTTCGCCGCCGTCCTTACCGCCCTCATGCACGGCCAGGCCTACTTCACCTCATCGCGCATCGCCGCCGAGATCGGGCCTTGCGAAGGCTATGCCGTGAACCGCGACTCTTTCCTAGGCGTCATCTCCATGCACCGTCAGGCGCTGCAGAAGATCAATCCGCGAACCGTCCCGGAAGCGGCCATGGAGGCGGCAAGAAAGATCTGGGATGACTGCCTGGCGAGCGGCATGAAGCACGGCTATCGCAACGCCCAGGTCACGGTGCTGGCCCCCACCGGCACCATCGGCTTCATGATGGATTGTGACACCACAGGCATCGAGCCTGACCTGGCGCTGGTGAAGTACAAGAAGCTGGTGGGCGGCGGGCTCATCAAGATCGTCAACAACATCGTTCCCGCGGCGCTGCTGCGGCTGGGCTACACCGAACAGCAGGCCGCCGACATCGTCAACTACATTGACCAGCACGGGACCATCGAGGGAGCGCCGAACCTGAAAGCCGAGCACCTGCCGGTGTTCGACTGCTCGCTGAAGCCGGCCAAGGGCAAGCGCGCCATCCACTACATGGGTCACGTGCGCATGATGGCGGCGGTGCAGCCGTTCCTCTCCGGAGCGATTTCCAAAACCGTCAACCTGCCCGAAGAGGCCACGGTCGACGACGTGGCGAACGCTTACATCGAAGCTTGGCGCCTGGGACTGAAAGCCATCGCCGTCTACCGCGACGGCTCGAAACGCACCCAGCCTTTGAATACCTCTGACGCGAAGCCCAAACAGCAGGGAACAGGTGACAGGGAACAGGGAACTGGAATAAACCGGCCCCCGCGCCCCGAGTCGCATGTCCCGAGTGCCGAGCCCCGGCCGAAGCCGTTCCGCCGCAAACTTCCCGACGAGCGCCGCGCCATCACCCACAAGTTCTCCGTAGGCGGGCACGAGGGCTATCTCACCGTCGGCCTCTACGACGACGGCCAGCCCGGCGAGATCTTCATCACCATGGCCAAGGAAGGTTCGACGGTCTCCGGGCTTATGGATTCTTTCGCCACGGCGGTCTCGCTGGCCTTGCAGTATGGCGTGCCGCTCAAGGTGCTCTGCGACAAGTTCAGCCATTCGCGCTTCGAGCCCAGCGGCTGGACGAACAATCCGGAAATCCGCTACGCGAAGTCGGTGATGGATTACATCTTCCGCTGGCTGGCCTACAAGTTTCTGCCGCGCGACGCCCAGCCACGCGAAAACGCCAGCGTCGCATCGCCCAACGGTGGCGAGGTTGAGACGGCGGCCGAACTGGCGGCGAAGTTCAGCCAGGCGGCAGTCGAGCACGCCACGGTTTATCCTGACGGCGCCGTTCAGCCGAGCCTCGCCGGGGTCGAACACGACGACGACGCACCGAGCTGCCCCGATTGCGGCGCCATCATGGTCCGCAACGGCTCCTGCTACAAGTGCCTGAATTGCGGCTCGACGAGCGGGTGCTCGTAAGGAAAGCATGCAGGCCTTGGCTTCGTACAGTCCGGATCATCATGCTACGGTGCAGAGGGAGGTCCTCGGCCTCGAGAACCCCCTTCTGGGGCTGGAAGCGGGCACGTACTTGGCCGCTCGGGGTTACTTCGTGCGGTTCGTATGGCCAGACTGGCCTCAAACAGTCGCCGAGGAATTGGCAGCGAGGGTCAAGGCCTATATCGCCCAACATCCTCATCTCACCGTTGTTGCCGAGGGATCGCCTGAATGGGAGGGGGTATTCCATGGCTGGCGCTCTGATCCAGGCTCGGCCAAGGTGATCGCAGACGCATTCAGTAAGAACTTCGGCGAGCGGCTTGTGTGGGTCGAGTCGGAAAGAGATGGCCGCGGCCGCATCGGTGGGACATCTCGAATCAAGAGCCTCACTCAGCCTGTGTCGTTTTCTCCGGACCATCCCTTGGCGTCTGTGCCTCGACCGAGAGAAGAATCGGATGCCGAACGATTCTCGATGCAGCTCACGTGGAAGGATTCGTTCGCGCCCCTTCCCGGACCAATGACGGATGCCGACAGAGCCGCATTCGAGTCAAGTGTCCAGGAAGTATTCGACTGGGCTTCACAACGAGTCAAAACCGTTTTAGACACCCTGCACATCAAGCTGAGGGAGCTTTACAGCGAGCGCTTCCGCGGACTTTACGTTTTCGGGTCCTACGCTCGGCCGGATGCCGGGATCGAACTTCCCGAAGACTCGGATCTCGATGTCGCGCTGCTTCTTTCTGAGCTTGAAAGCCCCTACGAGGAGATCAAGCGTTTCGGACAAATCACTTCTGACCTGTCGCTCGAGCACGGTTTGGTGATTTCCCTAGTCCCCATCCGGGAGGGTGATTTCAAGGAGGGGCGAACGAACTTCACTCGCGTGATTTCGGAATACGCAATTCCAGTCAAATGACTCCTGAATCGGAGGCGCTGTTACGCAAATCGCGGAGGTCCCTCGAAGCTGGTCAATTGTTGCTGTCCGAAGGATTCATGGAAGATGCCGCCAGCGAGGCTTATTACGCGATGTTTTATGCGGCAAAGGCGATCCTTGTGAACGCGGGACAAAAGGCTACTCAGCACAAGCACGTGGTGCGAAAGTTCCAGCAGTTGTTCGTAGTGACCGGGCGGATCCAGAACAAGTACTACGACGCCTTGGAAGAAGCTCTCAAACTTCGCCACTTCGCCGATTACGAAACCGATCTGAGCTATCCCGTACCAAGCGAGGAGGCCAGTACGAGCCTGGGAAAGGCCACTGAATTCGTCGTGATGGCGGAGGAGTTCTTGAGAGGAGCAGAGCCATAGAGGCGTCTTTCCTGACCACCACCAAGTTCAAGGCTTTAAGAAAATGGCGGGCCGCTCTGACCTTGGGGCGGCCCCGTTTCGTTGAAGGAGCTCTTATGGACGTTCACGGAGCGCTGCACGCCATCTGCAGCACGGGCGATGGCTATTGCTGGTACTGCGACCGGAAGTTGCCGGAGGCCGAGCAGGCCATCGGCAGCGGCTGGGACGTGCAACGGCTGGTAGGCGACCACGTGGCCAGCATCATTCTGGTCTGCCCGGTATGCCAGCGCGAGAAAACCGAGCTGGGTGAGGAAGGATTTCTCCGCAGCCTCACTCTGCGCGTCTGTAATTCGACCTGCTGAGACGGGGAGTTTTCCCGGTCAACGCGCGGCAGAGAGAGCAGCGCGAAGAGTTTTGCCCTCACCACGGGGCGGCGCGTTCGCCTTGCGCCGCCGCGGAAGCGGATGAATCGAACGCTACCCCAAGAGGTTCTCATGGGAGAGAAGAAAATCGTGGCCTTCTTCAAGCAGCAGGTGCAATCCCTTCTCGAGCGCAGCGCCCTGGAGCCTGAAGGGTTCTGCGCCTATTTCGAGGGCCGCGAGCCGGAGGACGAGGAAATCCTGGGACTCATCGGCGTCTCCACAACCATGACCGGGGAACTTCACTGGGGGGACAGCTTCCCGACGTCGCTCGAAGCTTTGGCCAGGCTTTCGCGGGCCGGCCGCGCGGAAATTTGCCGGGCGTTTCGTCGGGAACTGCATGAGCTGTTGGAACAGATCGCCCCAGCGTGACGTGAGGTTTTAGGGAACAGGTTACAGGGAACAGGCGCGGGGCGAGGCTGGTTTTAGCGAGACAGTTCTGTAAGGGGAATATGCCCGGCGAGTTTCCGGGTTGAGCACCCTTTGCCGACACTCGGACTTTTTCCTGTAACCTGTAACCTGTGACCTGAAACCTTCCCCCGACCTACTTCCGTAACCAAATATCCAAGCGCGGGGCGTCCCAGTTGTAGGGTTTGCCGAGGATGTCCATGTCGCCGTCGCCATCGAGGTCTGCGACTCTGGACTCGTGGTTGCCGTAGCCGGTGGCGACTTCCTCTTTCCGGAAGTTCCCTTTCCCATCGCCGAAGAAGATCCAGATTTTGGCTTGGGGATTATCCGCGGACGAGGACTTCTCCGTCCACTTTCCCATCTCCGCGCAGAAGACGTCGAGATTCCCGTCGCCGTCCACATCAATCAATCGCAGGCTGTGACCGTGGACAACGTCGGAGGCGAGCAGCTCGTGGCCGACCCATTCCTTGCCCGTCCACTCGTACCACTTCAGCCGGCTCACGCCGTCGCCCACCACAAAGACCACCTCCGGCCGGCCCCCTTTTTTCAACTGCCCGGCTGCGGCACGAGTGTTCTTCATGTCATCGTCTATGACCTGGGGCTTGAACTTCCCCTTGCCTTCGTACTTGAACCACCTTCCTCCGCCCACGATGTCGAGCTTTCCATCGCCGTCGATGTCCACCGCGGCCAGCCCCTCGGATTTTGAGGGATTCGAATAAATCTCCGTCAGGGCCCACGGCTGGTTGTTCTTCGGGTCGGCGGGAATGGGCGCCCAGTAGAGTGCGTTGGCGCCCTGGTTCCATGAGACGAGCTCGAGTTTGCCGTCGCCATCGAAGTCGCCGAAGATCTGGTCGTGGTGCTGGGTGGCGCCGGAGTTCTTGATCTCGCGCCGCGTCCACGGTGTTGTGGGGTCGTAATCGGGATAGGGATTCTCCCACCACCAGATCTGATTGCTCATCCAATCGCCGCCGAAAACGACGTCCAGGTCACCGTCGCCGTCGATATCGGCGAACGCACCCCCGGCTTCGATGTGAAGCGGGTTCGCTTCGATCACGTATTTTGTCCAGCCCTGCTTCCCCCGGCGATACCACACCGCGGCGGGCGCTTCGGTGCGCTCGGTGATCACGAAGTCGTTGACCCCGTCCTTGTCGATGTCGAGGACGAGGCTCGCCGTCTGCTGCGTGCCGGTGTTGGGAATTGGGAGATCGCCGGTCTTGGTGGAGAGATGTTGCCACTTGAGCGCAGTCTCCGGCGGGCGTGCGCTGCCTCCCACGGAGACGATGAGGCCGGCGCTCGCCAGCGCGAAGAGTGTCTGTATGAATTGGCGTAACATGGCAAATCCTCCGGAAAGCGAAACGAAGTCTAACTCTACCGCTCCTGATTTCAACCCGGATTTCTCCCGGGCGACCGGGGGCGCCATGCAGGCCGGTAGGTTCGCTTTCTGCTCCTATT
>DATKYV010000166.1:0-3424 GCA_035528275.1 Terriglobia bacterium
TGAACCTGTCATGCTGAGCGGAGCCTTGCGCAGCGAAGCATCTCGTTTGGGTTGAGTGCCTTCAAAAGCAGAACCTTCGCTGGCGCTCAGGATGACAGCCACTACACTGTTTCACTTTCTTCTGTAACGCGACACTAGTCCTCAGCCCCTAGCCCCGACCTTCTTGTAGTGCGGTGAAACGGCGCGCAGTTGCTCGGCGACAACAGGCAGGATTTCGAGCGTGTGGTCGATATCCTCGGGAGTGTTGAACCGGCCCAGGCTGAAGCGAATGCTGGAGCGCGCCTGCTCCGGCGCCAGGCCGATCGCCGAGAGGACGTGCGAAGGTTCGAGCGAGCCCGAGGAACACGCGGCGCCCGTCGAGCACGCGATGCCGCGCAGGTCCATGGCGATTACAAAACCCTCGCCCTCGATGTAATTGAAGCGGATGCTCGTTGTCGTCGGCAACCGGCGCCGGCGGTCGCCATTGACGGCGGTGAGCGGAACGTCTTTCAGGATGCCTTCCTCCAGGCGGTCGCGCAATGCGGCGACGCGCGTCGCTTCCTCGTCCAAATGTTCGGCGGCAAGTTCCGCGGCCTTGCCCAGGCCGACGATCCCCGGAACATTCTCTGTGCCCGGCCTTCGGTCGCGCTCGTGATGGCCGCCGTGCAGCAGGGCCCGCAGGATCGTTCCCTTGCGGACGTACAGCGCGCCCACGCCCTTTGGCCCGTGCAGCTTGTGTGCGGAGAGTGATAGCAGGTCCGCGCCGAGCTTCTCGACGTCCACGGGAATCTTGCCCACCGACTGCACCGCGTCGGTGTGGAAGTAGATTTCGCGCTCGCGGGCGATGCGGCCGATTTCCTCGAGCGGCTGAAGAGTGCCCAGTTCGTTGTTGGCGTGCATGACGGAAATCAGCACCGTGTCGGGCCGGATGGCACGCTCGATGTCCGCCGGATCCACGACGCCGTCCGAACCGACGCGCACGAAGCTGACGCGCACGCCGCGCTTCTCGAGCGCCTTCATGGTGTTCAGCACCGCATGATGCTCGATGGTGGTGGTGACGATGTGCCGGGTTTCAGAGCGGGTCGCCTCAACGATGCCGAAAATCGCCGCGTTGTCGGCCTCTGTGCCGCCGCTGGTGAAGACCACTTCGCTCGGCCGGGCATTCAGGAGGCGCGCCACCTGCTCGCGCGCCTTCTCCATCGCCGCCTTGGCCCGCTGGCCGTACCAATGAATTGAAGAAGCGTTGCCGTAGTCTTCCAGGCAAAAGGGCTTCATCGCCTCAAAGACCTCGGGCGCCAGCGGCGTGGTCGCGTTGTTGTCGAGATAGACTCTGCGCATTCGATTCGCTTCTGCTGCGGGCAGTGGCCGGAACCGCTTTAGAGAAATTCAACTCCCCACAGCCCCAAAAATCAGACTAGCCGAGGGGTCAGGAGAAGTCAAACGATGCGGTCCCACCTCGGCACTAATCGCTTGCCAAACCGGGAGGGCCGAAGGCATGCTTCCACTCGCTTATGTTCGCGTCACGCACGAGCTGGCCCCAGGTACCCAATCGCCTTTCGCAGGTGCTCGATGAGCGCCGGCGGCAAGGTCTGCCGATTCTCGACCTGACGGAGTCGAATCCTACCCGCTGTGACTTCACGTATAAGGCCGGCGAGATTCTCACCGCGCTCGCAGACCCGCGGTCGCTCAGCTATGACCCCCAGCCGCGCGGATTGCTTGCCGCCCGAGAGGCCATCGCTGCCTATTATGCTGAGCGCGGGATCAACGTCGATGTCGAACGCATCTTTCTCACCACGAGCACCAGCGAAGCTTACGCGTACGTTTTCCGGCTCCTGGCGAACCCGGGCGACAACATCCTGGTGCCCTCGCCCGGCTATCCGCTTTTTGAAATCCTTGGCGGTCTGAACGACCTGGAAGCGATTTCATATCCCCTTGTGTACGACCACGGCTGGCACATGCAGGTCGAAACCCTGCGCGACCGAGTCAACGCGCGGACGCGGGCCATCGTGGTGGTCCATCCGAATAACCCCACAGGGTCGTTCGTCAAGAATCAGGAACTGAAGTTGTTGCTCGAGTGTTGCCGGGAGAGATCGCTGGCTTTGATCGCCGACGAAGTTTTTGCCGACTACGCCTTCGAAAGCGACGAGAAGCGGGTTACAACACACGCGCAGGTCGCGGACGCGCTCACTTTCACCCTGAGCGGGCTTTCCAAGATTTCCGCGCTGCCGCAGATGAAGCTGGCGTGGGTGGTCGTCAACGGCCCCGGAGGAGAGTTGCAGCAGGCGCTCTCACGCCTGGAATTCATCGCCGATGCGTATCTTTCGGTAAGCGCTCCGCTCGCCCACGCGCTGCCGGAATTGCTCGAGACGCGCCGCGCCATTCAGCCGCAGATTCTCAACCGAGTCCGCGCCAACTTGCGCCACCTGGATTCGCAGCTTGCGCCCGGGACGCCGGTGAGCCGCCTCGAGACCGAAGGAGGCTGGTACGCTATCTTGAGGCTGCCAACCACGCGCAGCGACGATGACTGGGCGATTGAGTTTCTGAGCAAGGACGGTGTGCTGGTCCATCCCGGGCACTTCTACGATTTCGCTTCGGAAGGTTACGTGGTGCTCAGCTTGCTTCCGCGACCGGAGGAGTTTGCGGAAGGAATCAGGAAAATCCTGGCGCGCGTTGCGGAGTGCATTTGAGACGCGGGACTTCAGCCCCTGTGTGAGGGCACGGATTCATCCGTGCCGCAACCGGCCCTCCCCCTCTCACAGGCCTTTAGGCCCTGACCCGATAGGTTGGGGCAGCGGCTGAAGCCGGCAGGACAAATCCGCGTAGCGACGTACGGCACGACTGAAGTCGTGCCCCTTGCCAGTGCCTGAAGGCGGAGAGAGCTTCGCGAGGGAGAACACGCCCTACGGCAGCACCTTCAGTTTCAGGTTTCGGAATTCGATTCGATAGCCTTCCGCTTCCAGACCCACATAACCCTTGGGCACTTCGCATTCGGTGAATTCGCTGACCACGTCGCCGTTCACGCAGAGCGTGATCTTCTTTCCTTCGCACCGAATTTCGTAAGTATTCCACTCGCCCGCGGGCTTGACGCGATTCTCTTTCCTCGACTTGCTAAGGTTGACTCGCTGTTTTTTTCCGCCGATCAGCGTGTCTCCGAAAAGGTAGCCGCCGTCGGCGTCGAGCGTCTGCGCCTGATGCCAGATGGAGCCGTCGGCGTTGTTGCGGACGAAAATGCCGCTGTTGTAGCCTTCGACGCCGTCCTTCCTGGTGAAACGCCACTCGGCGTGAAAGATGAAGTCGTCAAACTCGGTGTCGTAGCGAAGCCACTCGCGAGGTCCCGTGCCGTCGCAAACGATGTAGCCGGTCGAGGGATCGACGCTCCACTGCGAGGCGGGGTCGAGTTCACCGCCCGGAGGGTAGGCGACCCGCACCCAACCCTTGAGAGATT
>DATKYV010000167.1:0-15715 GCA_035528275.1 Terriglobia bacterium
TTGATGTAGGTGTTGCTGCTGGAGCCCACTTCCGCCGACAGGTTGCCCTGCTCCATCTTGAATTCCTGCACGGCATCCACTGAGGGTTCGTAAAGCGATGCGTTGATGCCCGTGTTGGGTTCAGCGGTGGTGGTGGTAACACCGTCAATCAGGATCTCGGCGGTGGCGTTCCGACTGCCGTTGGATACGAAATTGGTCGGATAATCACTGCCCGAGCCTCCATACGTCCTGTTTGGAGCCTGGCTGACTCCAGGAGCCAGCAGGGCCAAATTGAACACATTGCGGCCAACCAACGGCAGGTCGTTGATGAATGTGCGACTGATGTCCTGTCCGATCGCCGCGTCCTGAGTGGAGAGCACAGGCGAGGCGCTGACGACCTCGACGGATTGAGCTGTGGTGCCCAACTCCAGGGCCACATCGACGCTCGAGGCCTGGGCCACAGCCAGGACAATGCCCTCTTGGATGGAAGTCTTGAATCCTTGGGCTTCCACCTTCAGCTGGTACGTGCTGGGAGGAAGCTGCCGGATCACGTATCGGCCAACACCATCCGTGGTGGCCCTGTGTGTGTAACCCTTAGTGGTGTCAGTGAGCGTAACGTTGGCGCCCGGCACGACAGCTCCTGTGGGGTCAGTGACCACACCGGTCACCGAACCGACGAAGCCCTGTGCCCAGGCTGGAGAGTTAACGAAGCCGAGCAGGCAGAAGAGGAACAACGGAATCAGTACCCACCCCCTGCCTAACCCGAGGAACGTGCGAGGAACTCCCCTAGCTTTGTGCATACGCTTGCTATACATGGGCGTACCTCCAAAGAATTACCAATACCGACGCTTGGCGAGGAAAACGTACTAGCAGGTTGTCTACTTGTGAGTCTGGCTCCGAGAATTGAGCGAGTTGATCTGCTCGAGTCCTACCTCGCTTCAACTAGGTTGCCGGGAAAAAACCTATTACCTGACCTGACCGAAGTCAAGGATTTTTTGCCGTGGTTTGATATGAGGCAAAATTGTCCGAAATCAGGTTCTCATATTCCGAGAACCAGAATGTCGGAGGATGAATGCAAAGGCTTCAGATTTCATGCGCGAGCTTTGAACTCGCTGTTCGGTTCGCGTTCAGGTCCTGGCACAAGCCCCGGTGAGTGAAGTCGGCGATGGACTTGAAACGCGCGTCGCGCGTATGATGTCCCGCCGCCTGCGGCGCACCCCGGGTCTATGCCGCGCCGCCCATGCACATGGGGCTGTGCAGGAGAGTGCCTTGACGGAGCATTTCTGGCTGGGGATGGTTATCATTCTTCTCGGTGGCGGGCTGAACGGCAGCTTTCCCCTTCCCATGAATTATTCGCGCCGGTGGAGGTGGGAAAACACCTGGCTGGTCTTCGCCCTGACGGCCCTGCTGATTCTGCCCTGGATCCTGGCAGGAGGGTTCGTACCGCACCTCAGGCAAGTCTACCTTGAAGTCCCGCTTCTCACCCTTGCTCTCCCCCTCGCCTTCGGGTTTCTCTGGGGTATTGCGCAGGTGACGTTCGGCCTGGGCTTGAAGGCTCTGGGGATGGCGTTTGCCTTCCCCATCGTTGCCGGGCTCTCCGCCCTCTTCGGGTCACTTCTTCCCCTCTTAGTCCTGAGCCCTGCGGATCTCCTCCAACCACGAGGCATTCTGCTCTTCCTCAGCATCCCCGTCCTTTTCGTGGGTCTCGGCCTTTACGCCAGGGCGGGTCTACGACGAAGCAGGGAGCAGGCGGAAGGCGGCCCCTCCGTCAGCCCGATCCGTGGGAGCTTCGCGGTGGGGCTGGCGATTTGCGTTTTCACCGGCGTGGTGGGCCCGAGCTGGAACCTGGGATTCGCCTTTAGCGGCGATATCCTCCACAAGAGCCTCGGCTTCGGCGCGAGCCCCATTACTTCGACCTACGCCGTCTGGGCTCTGGTATTGACGGCGGGTTTCATTCCCAACTTGCTCTACTGCGCGTTCCTGCTCTTCCGCGACCGGGGTTGGCTCTTGTTCGGGACGGCGGGCGGAGCGAAAGAGGCCTTTTGGGGAGTCTCAATGGCGCTCCTGTGGCTTTCGGGAATCGTTCTCTACGGAATCGGAGCCACGCTGGTGGGCAAGTACGGGACGTCCGTGGGATTCGCGTTGTTTGCCTCCTCCCAAATCCTGACGTCAAACGGCCTGGGGGTTCTGGCCGGCGAATGGAAGGGGACCTCGAGGGGAACGAGAATGGTGCTCTACTCGGGCCTCGCGACCGTCGTTGCTTCCGTGATTGTTCTCAGCCTTGGCGGACTCTTCTGAGTTTGCCTCTCCTGGGAAGCTAATCGGCCCTCTCGAACACCACCACCGTGCTGTCGAAGTCCCCGCCCAGCCTCAGATTCAAACCGTGATGGAGAAGGTAGGAGCCGCTCACCGTTTGGAGATTATCCGCGAGTTTGTCGTCGATGGTCTTGACGCGGTAGAGCGCGCGCTCGTCCAGGCCGCGGAGGTGGATCGTCGGCGCGGGCTGCAACAATTGCTGGGAATGAAGAAAGGCGAACAGGACCACCTGCTTGCCGTCTTCGGAAACGTATTGATTGGCGGTGAGGTTTCCCTCTCGCGGCGAATAGAGCCGATAAAGGTTCCCCTCCTGAACGGTCCGGCGCACGCCCTTGTAAAGTTCGATCATTTGCTTTGCCAGACCGAAATCCTCCGGCGACCAGCGATTAAGGTTGGCGCCGATACCCAGCGATCCTTGCATCGCCACGAGAAATCGGTACTTGAGCGGTGTCGTCCGGCGGTTCATGTTCGGGACGTCGGTCACCCAATCCATCATCACCTTGGGCGCGTAGGCGAAGCTGAAACCTTCCTGGATGCGCAGCCGGTCGAACGCCTCGGTGTTGTCGGAGGTCCACACCTGCTCGACCCGCTTGAGGATGCCGAGGTCCACGCGCCCGCCACCACCCGAACAGGCCTCGATTTCGAGGGAGGGGTGCGCGGCGCGCAGCCGGTCAATGATCTCGTACACATTCGTCACATACTTCACCCAAATATCTTTCTCCTCAGCCACGGGCGCTTCGGGCCAGCCCGGCTCGGAAAAATGCCGGTTCATGTCCCACTTGATGAATCGGATGTCGTTTTCCGAAAGCAGCTTGTCGAGGACTCCGAAGATATGCTCCTTCACGTCGTCGCGGGCCATGTTGAGGATGAGCTGGTTCCTCGCTTCGGAGCGCGGGCGTCCGGGGAAATTCATCACCCAGTCGGGATGAGCGCGGTAAAGGTTGCTGTCGGGATTCACCATCTCCGGTTCCACCCACAGTCCGAAGTCCATGCCCAGACTCTTCACGTGATCGATCAGGGGTTTCAAGCCGTTGGGGAATTTCCGGGGATTGACGGTCCAATCGCCCAGCCCGGCGCGGTCATCGTTGCGCTCGCCGAACCAACCGTCGTCCATTACGAAAAGTTCAACGCCGATTTTCGCCGCCTTGTCAGCGAGTTCCTTCTGGCCCTCTTCATTCACATCGAAATGTGTCGCTTCCCAGGAATTGTAGAGCACGGGCCGCAGTCCGTCAGCCGACGGAGACGCCGACCGCCGGGGCAGAATCTCCTCCCTCTCGAAGCGGTGCATGAGCCGCGAAGCTTCGCCAAAGCCCCCGTCCGTGAAGCCCCCGTAGTAGGCAGGGGTCTTGAGGCTTTCTCCGGGCTTCAGAAGATATCCGAAATCGAAATCGTTGTACCCGCCCACGACGCGCACCTGCTGGGCGGGCGTCTGCTCGACGGTCAGTTTCCAGTTGCCGCTCCAACCGAGAGCGCCGAACCAGACGCGCCCGTGCTCCTCATCGGCGCGCCCCATTTCGTCGATGGCGAACCAGGGGTTCAGTTGATGGCTGGTGTTGCCGCGACGACTCTCCAGAACGATCTTGCCCTGATGAATCGGCTCGTGGATAAGCTGAGTCTCCCCCGCCCACCGGCCCGTCAGGTAAGTCAAGCGGTAGCCTTCCCCGCGCGGCACATACCACACGCCGGATTGCGCGCTCTCCACCACAAGCGCCTGGCCCGTACGGTTCTGAATCTCCGCCTCTTTGCGGATGATGTCGGTGCGCGGGTAGACGCGATAGTTGAGCGTGACGAATACGTCGTCCTGGATATCCTTCACGCGAATTTCCAGCGTGTCGTCGCCGACCCGGTGCGAATCGTACTTGAGGACCAGATCGCGGTCGCCGTCAGCGCGGGTAATCTTCAGGCAAGGCTCGGAGTAGAGCATCCCGCCCCAGCCCGGGTACTCCTCGTTGGTCATCGTCGCGGAGGAATCGAAGGAGGCGTGTTCGCGCGAGCTGTGCGCCGCGGAGAGGTCTTCGTCGCGGACCAGTTTCTTCCCCCAATAAACGTTCTGGAGTTCGCCCCGCTCGTTGACTCCCAGCACGTATGAAGTGTGATCGGTTTCCAACACCCACAGCTTCCGGTCCGTCAGGTAACGGACGGGCGACGCGGCGCCCAGCACCGGGGCGAGACACGTCGCCACAAGCACACCGCAGAACAGCGGAATCAGAATTCTCTGCCGGAGCTTCGCTGTGAAATGAATCATGAGGATATCCCTCCGAAAAGATTACAGGTGGAAGCGGCCGGCGCGCCGGTCACTCCGGGCTACGAGCCGAGGACGCGGATGGTGTGTGAACCCTCGTGGCGGATTCGCAGCACACCTGCCTTCTCGTCAAACGTCCAACCGGGAGCGGCGAGGTCGTTTCGCTTCGGCAGCTCCTTCCCGTCGGCAGTAATTCGGCGGGGTGTGAAGCTCAGCCGCAATACTTCCGTCGAATCGTCGTCGAACGTCTGGTAGTCCACTTCTTGCCGGAGGTACGAAACGCTCTGAACGACCGAGCTCGATCTCAGCAAATGGTCTTCTTGAGGCGACGCCCACTCGGGAACGGCGCCCAGCCCGGCCATGAAATGGCGGATGTAGTCTCCATAGCCGTCCGAGAACCAGATGGTTTGGTCGACGGGGCCGACGTTCACCACTCCGCTTTCGCGACACATGTAGCTCGCCCAATTAAAGGACCGAAACGCCTTTTCCCTGGCCGCCGCGTCGCCGGTCTTCTCGTACCACAGCGCCAGCACCGACGCGTAGCGTGACGTGTGGCTGCCCATCTTCGGCATGTAGTGAATCTGTTCGGAAACAACGTTCGCCCCCCACTGCACGGCGGGTTCTTTGGAAGTGTCCACCACAAAGGTCTTCTCGACCCAATCCACAAGCCCCGAAACATGGCTTCGCCAGTCGGGATCGTATTCGGGGTGCTGCAGGAGATAGCGCGCGGTTTCCATGGGGCTATACTGGTTGAAATTCTCCGGCTTGTCGAAAATGGAGACGTCCTCAAAATAGGTGGCCCAGAGATTGTTCTGCATCGGATATTTCATCAGCCAATCCCAGGCTGTCTGACGCGCCTTCCGGTAGGCCGGTACGTCGCCGAGGTTCAGGCGGACGAGTTCGTCAAAGAGGCGAATCGGCCCAATCACATTGCTCGAATACTCCTCGCGTGCCACGTTGGTCTCCGCGTAGACGCGGAAGGGCCACGGCGAGTGTTCGGCGTCCCCGGGGCGAACGTGACGCGCCAAGGCGCCTGCGCAGGCGAGGGCGGCGGAGCGGTAACGCGCCTCGCCGGTCAGTTCGTAGAGTTTCAGGTATCCGATTCCCAGCTCGCCCACCTTGTCGGGTTCGATGACACCGTAACCATCCCCTCGCCCCGGCTGCTTCCGGTCGTAGAGGAAGTCGTGCGCGCCGCGATATTCCACCGCCCCATGGTCCGAGCTCGCGTATGGCACGCCTCCCCACGCCCAATAGGACGGCGTGCTGCCGTACATGAGCTGGTGGTCAAGCAGATTCCCTGCCAGTTCGACCACCGCGCGGTCACCGGAGTAGGCGTAATAGGCGGTGGCGGAATCCACGAGCATGGCATAGAGACCCGCCGGGTTATGCGGCCAAGCCGTGCCGCGCAGCGTGTTCTGGTCCATGCAGCAATACGAGTAATAGGTCTTCAGGCCGTTCGTTTCGACGGGCACGGTGTGAAGCAGAAAATCCCACGCCAGGCGCATCACGGAGTCGTAGGCTTTTTCCTGAGGCTGGACCCAGGAGATCAGTTTTCCTTGCCCATCGAGGAGCACCGAGTGACCGTTCAAGGTGTCCTCGGCGCGCACGGGAAGGCAAAGCATGAGAAGAATGAGTACGCTTAGACCGACCTTCATCACTCTATCCATCGTCGTCAGCCTCCTCCCAGAGATACCGGCGGGGCGGCTTGGACTGCGGCGGGTTGTGTCTCCTCCGGCCGCACTTCGCCGGGACGGCGGGCTTCATACTAACGCGCTTCCCTCGTTTCCGCCACGCGAGTACAATGCGCGTCGGCCCGTCGGCGGAGCGCACGGGAGGCGACCTGCTGTCTGGTTGAGACTGGAATGAACCTCGGGAGCAAGGATCGATATTGAAGGCTATCCGATACATTTCCGGGACTCTTCTCATCATGGTGCTTTTCTACGCGGCAACTCAGGCCGTCCAGGACTGCACAACCGGCCTCTTGGCCTACGAAAACTGCCTTTGGCTGTGGGTGCGCGACCTCCTGGGATTGCCGCAAAGCAAACTGCCGCGCGCTTTCACTCTGCAACTGGTTGGCTTGGCGTTGCTCGTGGGATTTTGTGCGACCATCCGCTACCTCCTCCCGCTTGGCGGCCGCTTTCGTTTCCAGGGACCGGAAGCAAACGCCAGCGTGGATCCCCAGAGCTCGAAGGCCCCTCCCGGCGGTTCGGAGCAATCAACCGGCCGGTGAAAGGACGACGCGAACACCAACCCCCGCGAACCCTTGTTTCTGATAGAATCGCTCCGCCCGAGTCGCTCACCCACTGCGGCCCGTCCGTCTGCGTCGCTGATCGCTGAGTCCTGCCCTTGCTGAGGAGGGACGATGAGAAAACACCTCATAATATTTGCCGTCCTGCTACTGGCCGTCGGAACCGCTGGCCCGATGCTCCGGGGCCAAGCCTACAAATCGCAAATTGCCAATCCCATCGTCCGCTACAAGATGACGGCGCGGTTGGACCCGGCGACGAAAACCGTCAAGGGCCACTACACTCTGACGTGGTGGAATCACACCCAGGAATCCATTCCCGATCTTTACTTCCATCTCTATCTCAACGCCTTCAAAAACATGGACAGCACGTTCATGCGGGAACGCGACATCAGCCGCCGTCGCCAGCGCGTGGAGGAGTGGACCGCGGAACCCGAAGAGCAGAAGTGGGGCTGGGTGGACGTCAACAAGGTGCAGATCGTCGGCGGGCCCGACTTGACCCCCTCAAAGACCTTCGTCCATCCCGACGACGACAACGCCGCGGATCAGACTGTGTTGCGGGTGGAACTCCCGGAGCCCATCGCGCCGCTGGGGACCATCGAGCTCGCCGTGGATTTCACGTCCAAACTTCCGCGCGCTCTGGCCCGAACCGGTTACGTGGGTGACTACTTCCTGGTCGCGCAGTGGTTCCCCAAGATCGGCGTTTACGAGAGGGCCGCGGAGCGCAGCCGCAAGGCGGGACGGCCGGACGCCTTCGCACAGGGCGCCTGGAATTGCCATCAGTTTCATGCCGACACCGAGTTCTTCGCGGACTTCGGCGTTTACGACGTGGAGCTGAACGTCCCATCCCGCTTCGTGATCGGCGCCACGGGCGTGTTGCGCGGCGAGCGGCGCAATTCCGACGGCACCATCACTTACAACTTCTTTCAGGAAGACGTCCACGACTTCGCCTGGACGGCGAGCCCGCACTTTCTCAAGCTGACTCGCAAGTTCGATTGGGGAAAAGAAGTTCGCGCCGACGAGCTCGTCACCTGGAGCAAGGTCCTGGATCTTCCGGCTCAGGAGCTTGCCTTGAGCGACGTGAGCGTGACGCTTCTGCTCCAACCCGATCACCGAAACGTGGCCGACCGTTACTTCCGTGCCGCGTTCGACGCCATCAAATACTACGGGCTGTGGTACGGCGATTATCCCTACGACACGCTGACGGTCGTTGACCCGGCGCGCAATTCCAACACCGGCGGCATGGAATACCCCACGTTCATCACGGGTGGGGCGTACTTCTGGCCCGGCGATCGGTCGTTTACTCCCGAAGGCGTAACCGTTCACGAGTTCGGCCACCAGTTCTGGTACGGCCTGGTGGCCAACAATGAGTTCGAGAACGCCTGGCTGGACGAGGGTCTCAATACCTACTCCACGGGCAAGGTCCTGGAGACCGCGTACCCTCCGGAATGCAGTTACCAGTCCTTCTTCGGCGCCCCCGTCCAGCTTCACCCTTGGCTTCAGGTGCGCGTACCCCCCTTCCCCTTCGCGGGCGTGCGCGGGATTCCCATGGGCGCTTACTTCTCCTGCGACGACGTTCTCCAGCGAACCGAAAGGCGGCCCGTTTACCTCTGGCAGGCCAAGGACGACGCGATCTTGAGAAACGGATGGGAATACCTCGACGGCGCGAGCTACAGCGTGAACTCCTACGACCGCGTGGCGCTCACCCTACGCACGCTGGAGAGCTATCTGGGCGAGGCCGTCATGGCGCGCGCCATGCGAACCTATCACCTGCGCTGGCGGTACCGCCACCCGATCCCCCAGGATTTCTTTGACGTCATCAACGAGGTTTCCGGCCGGGATATGAACTGGTTCTTCGAGCAGTTCTTCCGCAGCTCCAACCTCGCCGATTACGCCGTGACCAGCATCACGGTTGATCCCGTGGAAGGCAAGATCGGAATTTACGACGAGGGCGGCAAGAAGGTGCCCCACCTCGAGAAGCCCGCCGAAGAGGCCTTTGAGAAGAGCAAGGACAAGCAATATCGCTCAACGGTTGTGGTCCGGCGTCTGGGCGAGGCCAAGGCGCCGGTCGATGTGCTCCTTCATTTCGAGAACGGAGAAACCGTGCGCGAAGAGTGGGACGGCCGCTACCGCTGGACCCGATTCGTTTATGAGCGCGCCTCGAAGGTGGCGTCCGCTGAGGTCGATCCGGAGCGAAAACTGGCTCTGGAGGCGAATTTCACCAACAACAGCCGGACCAGCGAGCGGGACAATCGCGCCGCCGCCAAGTGGTATGTGCGCTGGATTTTCTGGCTGGAGAATCTGTTTTTCGCGGCGGGCTTTTTCAGTTGAGTAATCCCGGCGGAGTCGCGAGAGCTATCGGTCCGCCGCCGCTTCAGGGAGGAGCAGAATGACTTCAGGCGCAGCCATCAAAGAGGGTCTCAAATCGGCCCGGAAGATCCGATCGGCGGTCTGGGTGCTGTTTTTCGCGAACCTCGGCCTCGCCGCACTCGCCGCCTTGCCGATCTATCGAGGCATTCTGGGCTTCACCGGTCACAGCTTGATAAGCCGTGAACTTGCCCGCGGCCTGCCGCTGGATTGGCTGACGGATTTCGCGTTCGACAGCCCGGGGTCTCTCGACCGCTATGCGGAGTTCATCGCTCTGCTGGGGCTGATCACCATCCCGGTGAATACGTTGCTGGCCGGCGGCGTCCTGGCCCGCCTCCGAGACCCGGAACAGGCCTTTTCGCTGAACGGTTTCTTCCGTGATGTTGCGCGTTACGCCTGGCGATTGCTCCGCTTGATGTTTATCGGACTGATCTTTTACTGGCTGGTTTTTCGCGTCTTTAATCAAGGCTTGGGCAACCTCATCAATTCCCGGACCGGCGATTGGCAGAGCGATCGGACGGTTTTCTGGGTTCGCTTGGGGGCGGGTATCCTGCTGTTGCTCTTCCTCGGCTTCGTCAGCCTGATTGTCGATTACGCACGCGTCAGAATCGTCCGAGAGGACGGCACGAGCGCCGCCTGGGCGTTCCTCGCCTCCCTGGGATTCTGCTTGCGTCACTTCCCTGCCGCGGTAACGGTCTACGTCGTGCCCATGCTCGCCGGGTTTGCCCTGCTTGGAGTCTACTGGCTGCTGGTTCCCTGGCAAGCGATCAACACCACAGGCGGTGAAGGCGCCTGGGGGTTGCAGCGCGAGCCCCTCGTTGTAGCGCTGCTATTCATCGGCCAGCAGGTCGTGATGTTCGGCCGCTACTGGTTCCGGGTGGCGGCGTGGGCCGGCGAATGGTCATACTATTCCGGGACCAGGCGCGGCCCTTCCCCTGCAGCCGAGTCAGCTCCGCCCGCCGCGAAAGCGGAGGGGCAGGTGGCGGCGTAGTCTGGACTCTAACCGGCGGCTGATTATCCTGGGAGCTGCGGAACTTGTAGCGTCGGCCTTCAGGCCGGCAGACTGCATTAAGCGCCGCCGTGGGTTATAGGCGCCTTGATCGCGAGCCCCTCCTATTTGAAGATGTCCTCGAGCGCCGGCTGCGTTCCAAACTTGGGATTCCCGATTCCCAGCGCCTTGAGGATGGTCGGCCCAATCGCCGTCAGGGGAACGCGATGCAGGTTCACTCCCTTGCGGATGTGCGGCCCCATGGCCAGGAAGGAGGCCGCGAGATTTTTCCGAAATGGAAGATACCCGTGCGTGCCGCCCGGTCCCTGCCTCTTGACGACGACCTCACCCTGCGCGCGCCCGCCGAAGCTCGCGCCTGACGGGGCTTCGAGCACCATCTGCGCTCCCGGATCGGCGCCCAACTCTGCCAGCGCCACGCGGTTCAAAACTCCCCAGATCACGCCCTCGTCGAGGAGCGGTTTGAGGGCCGAATCAACTTCCTTCTGCAAATCCTGGTCCTCCGGCCAGTAGATGAAGAACGAGCCGCCGTTGGCGACGGTGGCTATTTTCCCGCCGGTGAGATGTCCTTGCTCGTCGGTCTCGAGGAACCCCGCCTTGGCCAGCAAAACGTTTGGCCGGATTTCCCGCTCGACCGGAAGGAAGCCGTGATCGGAAACGATGAATACATCGGTCGAATCCTCCAGCCCCGCATCCTTCACGCCGGCCAGCAGCTCGCCGATGAGACGGTCCATCATTTCAAGCGTCGCAGTAGCGGTGGGGCTTCCCGGACCGGATTCGTGCTGGTCGTGATCCAGACGGTCCAGGTGGATCACCGTCAGATTGGGCCTGTACTTCTTGAGCAGGTACGCCACCATGCGCGTCCGCAGGCTGTCGTTGTTTTCGCCGGGACGGGGTGGACCCAGCGCCGTCAGCGCTTCTTCGAGCAAACCGGGCGTGGCGTACTTGGCCACGAACTGGGCGTCGAATGCGGAACCGGCTTTCGGATCCCAGATTTCCGGCACGTTCCAGTCGATCGGCGCGCCTACGGTGACCGGCCAGGAAAGGGACGCGCTGGTGAGTCTGGCCCGGCGCACTTCGTCCCAAACGGTGGGGACTTTGATCGCGCTCGAAAACCAGAACCAGTCGTCAAGGTTCTTGCCCGCCTGGCGCGACGAAAGGTTCGAATAGATGCCGTGCTCGGCGGGCAGGCGGCCCGTTATCAGCGTCGTGTGCGAAGGGTAGGTAACAGACGGATAGATGCCCACCACGCCCTCCGCATAGCTTCCCTCCTTCATGAATTGCCGCAGGTTGGGAATACGCGCATCTGGAGGAGCCGCAGCGTAGAGATGTCCTCCCATGCCGTCGACCGATATCAACAGGAGGTGATGCGACGGGACGGGCGCCGCGGCCGCGCCGCGGAGGCTCGCGGAAAACACTCCCACCATGAATAGGGTTGCGGAAAGCAGAAAAAGCAGCGATGCCCCTTGGCGTGCTCTCGTTCGCTGGACTTTCTGATTTACAATGAACGTTCGTTGGAACATGCGCATGATGACCTCGGACACTCAGATTCGCACTGGGCGCGCGGCCCGGCACTCGACGCGCTGGGCCACGGCCGCTGAAATCCTGCTGATTTACGCGGGCATTTTACTCTACATCTGGCGCTGGCAGCTCACCTATCCGCGCGTCTGGATGCTGTTGCTGGGTGCCGTCCTCCTGAGTCAGATCGTGCGGCGCGAATCCCCGCGCGATCTTGGGCTCACTTCGAGCGGCCTGCGCGGCAGCGCCAGAATCGTCCTTCCCTTCGCCGCGGCGCTCTACTTGCCTGCTCTTCTCTACGGTTTCGCCAGTCACAACCTGATTCTCATAACCCCGAGCAAACGGACGCTTGTTACGCTCGTCGGCTACGCACTCTGGTGCCTCTTCCAACAGTATGTGACGCAATCGTACTTTCACCTCCGGCTGATGCGCGTCCTCGCCAACCGCCATCTCAGCTCGCTGGCCGTCGCCTTGATGTTCGGCGGCACGCATCTGCCCAATCCCATCCTGACCGTCGCAACCTCCGTGGGCGGGTTCATCCTTGCCGAGGTCTTCGCCCGGCACCGCAACATCTGGCCCCTGGCGCTGGCGCAGGCCGCCGGCGGTTTCCTGATCGCCGTGCTCTCTCCGCCCGCACTCATTCACAACATGCGTGTGGGGCCGGGGTATTATTTCTACGATTTTCGATAGGACGGCTACAGTCAGCGCGGGAACTCAGATGACGCGGTCGGTTCCCTGGAGGACATCAACCCTGCGGCGTAAAGAAGAGGTCAGGTCACGGGAAGGGCGGGAAGGCTTCGCAAAGTAGCCCGAAATCTTTGTGCCGCAATTCTGGCAGGTGCCGTCGTCATTGATGCGCACGTCGCTCACCGAGTGCCAGGAGCGCTTGACGATAATCTGCTTGCAGCCCGGGCAGATGGTGTTCCCGCCGTCGGAAAAAATGTTTCCCTCATAAACGTACTTCAGGCCCATCTCCAGGGCGATGTGGCGCGCCCGGTGAATGGTCTGGGGCGGAGTGTTCGGCTTGTCGCGCAGTTTGAAGTCGGGATGAAACGCCGTGAAGTGCAACGGGACGTCGTCGCCCAAATTCTCCAGCACCCAGCCGCACAACTCCTTGATCTCCTCCGAGGCGTCGTTGAGCGTGGGGATGATGAGGTTCGTCAATTCGAACCAGACGTTGGTTTCGCGGCGCAGAATCTTCAGGGTATCGAGCACCGGCTCGAGGTGGGTCAGCGTCATCTTCGAATAGAAGTTTTCCGTAAAGGCTTTGAGGTCGACGTTCGCGGCGTCGATGTGCTCGTAAACGTCATGGATGGCTTCACGCGTGATGTAGCCGTTGGTCACCATGACGGTCTTCAAACCCGATTCGTGCGCGACCTGGGCGATATCGATGACGTATTCGCCCCAGATCGTCGGCTCGTTGTAGGTGAAGGCCAGGCTCGGGCAATTGTATTCGATGGCCGCCAGCACCACCGCCTCCGGCTCGAGGTGGAGCGAATTCACCTGGTCGGACTTCGATTTAGAAATGTCCCAATTCTGGCAGAAGAAGCAGCCCATATTGCAGCCCGCCGTGCCCATGGAGAAAACTCTCGTGCCGGGCATGAAATGGTTGAGCGGCTTCTTCTCGATGGGGTCCACCTGCACCGCCGCGGGCTGCGCGTATCCCAGGTTGTAGAGTTTCCCGCCGATGTTTTTGCGGATGAAACAGAATCCCGAGAGCCCCTCGCCGATCTGGCAGTGGCGCGGGCAGAGGTAACAGTGGAGCTTGCCGCTGGGCATCGTTTCCCACCAGCGAGCTTCGTGGAGTCTGGGTTGAGTTGCCGTCACACCCATTCGACTTGCCTTCCGTTAATTCTCCGCCCCCAAATTCTCAAAGTCAACCGTCGCCGTGCGGACCGTCCGCTGAAAAGGGCTCGCGAGATCATCGACCACGATCGGACCTGTGTGGGGGCAGCAAATCAGATTGGACGGTCAGCAGCGGAGGCGGTTCCGGAGGAAGGAGCTTGGACCTGCCGTGAAAAGGCTTCGAAGAACTGATGGATGATCTGCTTGGCGGCCACCAGCATCAGGCGCTGGCGCACGCCGGCGATCACCCCCCCGACCTGCGCCTCTCCCGAGTAGCTGATGAGCGTTTCGTTTTCTTGGCCGGTAAGCGTCAAAGTCCCTTCGGCCTTCAGAAAACCTCCGGTCCCCTGCCCGTCCACTTTCATTCGGAAACGCTCCGGCGGCGTTGCGTCCAGGATTTCGATGCGGCCCTGATACGTCCCTTTGATGGCGGCGATACCCACTTTCATCTGAGCGTGATAGCTGCCGTCGGGATTTGCTTCCAACTTCTCGCAACCCGGGAGCGCGCGCGCCAAGATCTCCGGATTCATCAGAGCCTGCCAGACCGTCTCCCGCTGGGCGGGAATCTTGTGAGTGCCGCCAAATATCATCTTGGTATTCGCAGGAAGAGATTCACGATTGTGCGGCGGAGTGGTCCATCCCCGCTAGGCGTTGGCGCGCTCGAGGGCCGACTCGAGTGCCCGGCGAGTGTAAACGCTCGCCAAGTGCGCGCGGTATTCGGCCGAGGCGTAGATGTCCCCCGTCGGCTCGATGCCATCCGCGGCGTGCGCGGATGCTTCCTGGAGGCGCTTCGAGCTCGCGGCCTTGCCGCGCAACAAGTTTTCGACGGCGGTAGCGCGATAGGCCTTCGGACCAATTCCCGTTAGGCCCACGCCCACCTGCGCGATGCTCCCTTTTTCATCCAGGACAACGCGCGCCGCCACGCCCACTACGGCAAAGCCCGAAGCGGGGTGGGCCAGCTTCGCATACGCGTCGCCGCCGCGCGCGGGCAGCGCGGGCACGGAGATCGAGGTCAGGATCTCCGCCGGCTCCAGCGCCGTGGTCAGCAAGTCCACAAAGAATTCCGTTATGGGGAGCGAGCGCTGGCCCTGCTCGCTGACCGCGTGGATCTCCGCGTCGAGCGCCAGGAGCGCCGCCGGCCAATCCGCCGCCGGGTCGGCGTGCCCGATGTTGCCGCCGATGGTCCCTCTGTTGCGGACCTGGACGTCGCCGATCTCCCGGGCGGTCTCGGGCAACAGCGGGCATTTGGCTTTCAACATCTCGGAGGATTCCAGTTGGAAATGCGTGGCCATAGCGCCGATCCCAATCCTCTCGCCTTCCTCGCGGATGGCGCTCATTTCCTCGATGCGCCCAATGTCAATCAAATGCTTGGGCGCGGCGAGCCGCAGTTTCATCAGGGGAATCAGGCTGTGGCCGCCCGCCAGGACCTTTCCGTCGTCACCGAACTGCGCCGCCAGGCGCGTCGCCTCGGCAAGAGTCTTGGGGACGTGATATTCAAAAGAAGCGGCAATCACGACACGAACCTCCCTTGCCGGTAGCGCCCACCTTGAGGTGGGCATTGGCTTGTGTCCCGGCGAGCCGGGACGCTACATCCGGCAATCCGCCGTGCAGACCTGAAGGTCGGCGCTACAGACGCGCGTCAGGCGCTGGCCCCCTGTTTCATCAGCCTCCAAATCTTCTCGGGCTTGAGCGGCATATCAATGTGACGGACTCCCAGCGGCCGCAACGCATCCACCACCGAGTTCACCACAGCGGGTGTGGACCCGATCGTCCCGGCTTCGCCTACGCCCTTCACCCCCAGTGGATTCACCGGCGTCCGCGTTTGGGTATTCACGTTTTCAAACCAGGAGAACCCGCGCGCCTTGGGCACGGCGTAGTCCATCAACTCGCCGGTCAGCAACTGGCCGTTTTCGTCGTAGACGCACTCTTCCCACAGCGCCTGCCCGATTCCCTGGGCCAGGCCGCCGTGAATTTGACCCTCAACGAGCAGCGGATTCAGGATGCGCCCGCAATCGTCCACGGCGAAGTAGTTGCGCAGCCGGACCTCGCCCGTCTCCTCGTCGATTTCGGTCACGGCGACGTGTGCGCCGAAGGGATAGGTGTAATTGGGCGGCTCGAAAACCGATTGCTCGGTCAGGCCGGGCTCGACACCAGGAGGCAACTGGCGCGCGAAATAGGCCTCGCCCACCACGTCGCC
>DATKYV010000168.1:0-2403 GCA_035528275.1 Terriglobia bacterium
CACCAGTATCAGATTGGCGCCGTCCTCGCTCGACTTGCTGTAGGCGATGAGCTGATCGTTGTCCACCTGATGAAACCGCAGATTGTCATTCCGGCGCAGCGCGGGGTTCTCCCGCCGGATGCGGTTCACGCGCGCGATCAACTCTCTCAAACTGTCCGGCCGGCCGATTTCCCAGTTTCGGATTTCATACTTCTCCGAATTCAGATACTCCTCGCTGCCCGGCGCAAACGGACGGTTTTCGCACAGCTCAAACGCCGGCCCGTAGATGCCGTAGCTGGTCCCCAGCGTCGCCGCAAGCACCAGGCGGGTTATGAATGCCGGCCGGCCGCCGAATTGAAGGTACTCGGTGAGAATATCAGGCGTGTTCGGCCAGAGATTCGGCCGGAAATATTCGCGCACCTCGGTTTGAGTCAGCTCGGTGAAATACTGGGTCAGCTCCCACTTGGTGTTTCGCCAGGCGAAGTAAGTGTAAGACTGCGTGAAACCCAGCTTGGCCAGTTTGTACTTCACTCGGGGGCGCGTGAACGCCTCGGCAAGGAAGATGACGTCCGGATACCGCTTCTTGACATCGGAAATCAACCACTCCCAGAACGCGAAGGGTTTGGTGTGGGGATTATCCACGCGCAGGATGCGCACGCCCTGCTCGATCCAAAAGACCACAACGCTCTTGAGTTCTTCCCAGAGCTCTCGCCAGTCTTCCGTTTCGAGATTAATGGGGTAGATGTCCTGGTACTTCTTGGGAGGATTCTCGGCGTATTGTACCGTCCCGTCGGGCCGCCAGCGAAACCATTTGGGGTGTTCCTTCACGTAGGGATGATCCGGCGCGCACTGGAAGGCGATGTCGAGGGCGACTTCCAGGCCGTGCTTTTGCGCCTCGGTGACCAGCTTGCGAAAGTCCTCGAGAGTCCCAAGCTCCGGGTGGATGGACTTGTGCCCGCCCTCTTCCGCGCCGATGGCCCACGGGCTTCCCACGTCCTCCGGCGAACAAATGGGATTGTTGTTCTTTCCCTTGCGATGCTTTTTGCCGATGGGATGAATCGGCGGAAGATAGAGAACGTCGAACCCCATCCCCGCCACGTAGGGCAGCCGCGCGATGCAATCTTTGAACGACCCGTGGCGCCCGGTGTCGGCAGCGCAGGAGCGCGGGAACATCTCATACCAGGCGCCGAAGCGCGCTCGCTCGCGATCCACCTCGACCCTGAGCTCTTTTTCGTAGCTTGTGAAGTCGCGGCGCGGCAAGTGCTTCTCCACGAGTCCGGCAAGCTGCGGCTCGAGGGCGTGCTCGACCGCCCCTGAAATTTTCTCTTTCTGTGCGCCGCGCAACACTTCAACCGATGCGCGAAGCTGTTCCGCGTCGGCGCCGTCGGCCCGAGCGGCGGCTTCCTCGACAAGCTGAGCTCCGGACAGCAACTCCACCGCAACATCCTGGCCGGCCTCGAATTTCTTCCTCAGGTCGCGCCGCCAGGTCCCAAACAGGTCCACCCAGGCAGCCACCGTGTAAACGTAAGGTGTCTGAGCTTCGATCCTGAAAGCCCCCTGCCAGCGATCGTTCCCGAGCTCCTGCATCGCCGTTTCTTTCCACTCGGCCTTCTCCGCCTTGCGGAATCGCACCACTGCAGCGAGCACGTCGTGCCCGTCGGCGAAGATATCCGCCGTCACCACCACCGGGTCGCCGACGATGCGCTTGATCGGAAAACGCCCGCCGTCCACCTGTGGCTTGACGTTCTCAATAACTACCCGGCCGAGGAATGAATCCTCTTGCGCTGTTTGGCTGGCGGATTGTTGTTTTTTCTTTTCGACCATTAGCCTCCGCTTGCAAATCTTCGCTTGGGCTGGGCCAATCGAGGCGGTGGGTTCGTCGTTCGCCCGTCTTTCGCGAACAGGCCCTTCGCTGCGTACAGCCGCCTGGCAGGATTGCAATTATTATACCACCCGCATCGCGCCTCGAGCAAGGAAAACACGCGACAAATCGCCGCAAGTGAATCTGTTTTTCTCCTGACGTCCATCGCGTCTCCGGCTCGAGGGACGGAAACACGATTGCCCCTGCATGCCGTTTGTGATAACCATGACCGGCCCCGGAGGCGCTTCCCCGCGCCTTCTTTTCGTGGGACGAAATTCATCACGTCATCAGGAGGTGGATGGTGAAATACGTGATCAAGATTCTGGCGATCGCCCTGATTCTCCCTGCCGCCGGTGCGTGGGCGCAAACTCCCAGCCAGCTCGAATCCAGCCCCGCGGGTTGGATAAGCCTTATGCCGGACGAATCTCTCAAGGGTTGGGTGCGGGTCGCCTACCCTCCGGGCGGTGAACTCGACCCCGCCTCGCAGTGGAGCGTCGATCCCTCGACCGGCTACATCGTTTGCGACGGCACGGGACCTCGCGAGTGGCTTCGCTACGACACCG
>DATKYV010000169.1:0-6151 GCA_035528275.1 Terriglobia bacterium
GGTGGCTGGACGGTGCGACAGGTCGTGCATCACCTGGCGGACAGTCACATGAACGCCTACGTGCGCTTCAAGCTGGCGCTCACCGAAAACGAGCCGACCATCAAGACTTACGAGCAGGAGGGCTGGGCGGAGACGGTGGACGCGCGCACCGCACCGGTGGAGGTCTCGCTTGCCCTGATCGAAGGGTTGCACCACCGCTGGGTGATGTTCCTGAAAGGCATGAGCGCGCCGGACTTTGCCCGCAAGTTCAACCATCCGGAGATGGGTTCGCTGACCCTGGAAAAACTCCTGGGGATGTACGCCTGGCACGGGCGGCACCACGTGGCGCATATCACAGGATTGCGGCAGAGAATGGGATGGAAATGAGGAATTGAGTCATTGATTCATCGGGTCATTGAGCCATTGAAGAGCGAACAGCCCGACTTTTGGCACAGCGGCCCGATGGCTTGGCGCTTTCAATGATTCAATGGTGCAATGATTCAATGAATCAATCGGCAAAGGTTGGCATTCTCGCCGTGCAGGGTGACTTTGAGCTGCACGCGAAAATGCTGGAGCGCATGGGCACACCGTGGAAGCTGGTGAAGCGGGCCGCGGATCTGGACGGCTTGGGCGCGCTCATCATGCCGGGCGGTGAGAGCACGACGATGTTGAAATTCTTCGAGGCCGAATGCCTGGGCTCGGCGGTGAAGGAATTTGCCGCGGCGGGGAAGCCCATCTTCGGCACCTGCGCGGGGGCGATTCTGCTGGCCAAAGAAGTTTTGAACCCGCCGCAGGAGCGCTTGGCGCTGCTCGACATCTCCATCGAGCGCAACGCCTACGGGCGGCAGGTGGATAGCGCCGTGCGGCAAGGCGAGTGCCCGGAGCTGGCTGACCATCCCATCGAGATGGTTTTTATCCGTGCGCCCATCATCCGCCGGGTGGGCGAAGGCGTCCGGGTGCTGGGCCGCGCTGACGGCGTGCCCGTGCTGGTGGAGCAGGGAAACATCCTCGCCGCCACTTTCCATCCTGAACTTACCGAAGATGAGACGATCCACCGGTATTTCCTGAGCAAGCAGCTGCAAACCGACTACGGGAGATAGCGGCCATGATGTCTAATCCTGAAGCGGGTGCTATACTTTCTCAGTGAAAGTCAGAGAAGTGATTGGCCTGCTCGAGCGGGACGGTTGGAGGTTGGTGAGAATGAAGGGGAGCCACCGTCAGTTCAAGCACTCTGCAAAGCCTGGAACCGTGACTGTGGCCGGTAAGTCTGGTTTGGATGTTCCGCCCGGAACCTTGAACAGCATTCTGAAGCAGGCCGGACTGAAACCGTAAAGGAGGCCCGCATGCAGTATTTGGTTGTGGTTGAGCGAGGCGATTCGAGCTTTGGGGCTTATGTGCCTGACTTGCCGGGATGTGTCGCCGTGGGTGAGACACGCGGAGAAGTCCTACGGCTCATTCGAGAAGCTATCGAGATGCACTTGCAGAGTATGCGCCAGGATGGCGTCGTGATCCCCGAGCCGAAGTCCACCACTGAGTATGTCCAGATCTAAGATTTCAGCCAGCTCCTCCTGCTGAATCCTCAAATGACTCAAGTTTCATTCTGTGATATCAAGGGGCCATGGCTGCTCCCGGCGAAACTAGCCCGCTGAACATCTTGTTTGTATGCGTGGGGAACTCGTGCCGAAGCCAGATGGCGGAGGCCTTCGCCAACCAGCTCGGCGAGGGACGCGCGCGGGCGTGGAGCGCCGGGTCAGCGCCGCTGGGGCACATCACTCCCGAGACGCACGATGTTCTGCGGGAAAAGGGAATTTCCCTCGAAGGGCACAGGTCGAAAGGTCTCGGCGACGTGCCGATGAACGACATGGACGTGGTAGTGGGCATGGGGTGCGAAGTGAGCTGTCCCGTCCCTGTGGGCTTCAAGGGTCGCATAGTTGACTGGGACGTCCCCGACCCTTACGGCCAGGATCTCGACTACTTCCGGAGCGTTCGCGATATGATCGAGCGGCAGGTGGCGGCGCTGATTGAAGACATCCAGGAATCGGTTCCGGCCAAAACGTAGCCACGCTGCTTTGGCTCGCACCATGCGCGATTCAACGCATATCTCACGAACCCAAAAGGGCCGGATGGCGGAGCACGCTAGCATCTCGCAAGAGGATTACCTCAAGGTGATCTACAAGATGCTATCGAGTTCCGAGGAGCCCATCAGCGCGCGGCTCTCCGAGCAGTTGAAGGTGACGCCGCCCGCCGTGACCACGGCGCTGAAGCGCATGGCGCGCCACGGCTACGTGCGGCTGGATTCGAGGAGCGGCCACATCCGGCTGACGCGCCAGGGCAGGCGGATCGCCCGGCGGCTGGTGCTGCGACATCGGCTGGTGGAGAAGCTCCTCACCGAAGTCCTGGGGATGGATTGGAAAGTTGTCCACGAGGAGGCCGAAAAGCTCGAACACGCCATCTCCGAAGAAGTGGAGCGGCGGCTCTTGGAGTATTTCGGTCGCGACGGCACCTGCCCGCATGGGTATCCTCTGTTCGGTGGCGTGGCCAAGCTGCGTCGGCAGGGCGCCAAGCCGCTCGATCAGGAGCAGCCCGGCGCGCGGCTAAAGGTGGTGCGCGTCGACGAGGGATTCGGCTTTCTGGAGTTTCTCGACCGGCTGCACATTCGTCCCGGGACCGAGGTACGGGTCATCGACCGGACGTTTGATGAGACCATGACGCTGGCCGTGGGTTCGCGCCGCCACTACCTGGCCAAGAGCACGACGGCGCGCATCTGGGTGAAGAAGGTTTGAGGGGTCCGCACGGAGAGGGTGGAGTCGCGACTTCTCAGTCTGCTGCCGCGCCGGGCTGGGGGCTCAAAAGCCGGGTATTGTATAGCTGATTCAGCATGGTATGATGCGAGCCCACGGCAGGGTGAGGGTCACCGTCATATTCGTGGTGCAAGGCGGGGATTTCGAGACCCGAGCCGGGAGTCGGTTCCGAGAGCAACAAAGCACAAACAGGCTAGGTAGGAAATAGCGCTAGTGGCAGAGTCTTCGCGTTCCTCCGTTCAATTCGCCATCAGGGCCGTCCAGCGTCCCGTGGGATGGTTTCTCATCCTTGTGGGTTTGTGTTTTGCCGTCCTCTTTGGCCTGCAATTCCCGCATTCTCCCAAGCTCGACGAGGTCTCGTTGATCGGCCACATTCACCGCTGGGGCGATCCTCTCATCACCCGATTCGCGTCCTGGTTTGACAAGGAGTGGCCGACCCCTTCCCCCAGTTTTATCCCGCTCGTTGTTGCCTTGGCCACCTGGGGGATCAAGCTCGCCGTCGACGCGATCTTCCTTCAGACGTCCCGGCTGGTGGGTAAGTTGATGGGAGCGAAACGGCCGGTCACCAAGACGGGGGTTTACGAGGGAGCGGCCTTTGGCGACTTTGCGGTCTCCGCCGACTCCGCAAAAGGTCGCGACCAACTGCTCAAGCGCTATCGGGAACTTGAAGACGCCCTCAAATCGGCGCGGCGCAAGCGCTGTGCCTTTCTTTCCGTCGACATCGTGGGCTCCACCTCCATGAAGCAGGGGGAGACGGAGACGGCGATTTCCGCCACCTTCCAGGCTTATGAGGAGATGCTCAAGGAAATCTTCGAGCAGCACGCCGCTTGGAAGACCGCCTGGACCCCCGACGGCGTGATGGTGTGCTTCCTGCAGCTCGACCTGGCGGTGGCCGCCGGGCAGGAAGTACTGCGGAAACTTCGGGAGTTCAATCAGAAGCACAACAAGCTGCGAACATCCTTCCGCGTGCGCAGTGGTCTGAACGAAGGCGAGGTGGCCATCTTCGAAGACAGCAAACTGGAGAAGGTGGTGGACCACACCATTGACGTGGCGGGGCACATGCAGAAGGAGGGGAGGCCCAACGCCCTGTGGTTGGGCGCCTCGATTTACAACGCCCTGGGCGAGAAAACAGGCTTCCGGAAGACCAATAGCGAAGTCGACGGGATGCTGGTGTACGAATGGTCGGCGGACCGCAGCTGGGCGGTCGAAATGCCGGAGGAAGCCGCCGCCGGAGCTACCTTGGGGCCCGTCTCCACGGCGGCAGGGCATCCCAGAATGCGGCCGGCGGGTGAGGTGCGGAAGATCGGCCGCTATGAAATCCAGTCGGAGCTGGGCCGCGGCGCCATGGGCGCGGTCTACAAGGCGCGCGATCCGCAGATCGGCCGCACGGTCGCCATCAAGATTATCCTGATGACCAATCAGTCACCCGAAGCGGCGGAGGAATACAAGCAACGGTTCTACCGCGAAGCGCAAACGGCCGGGCAGATGTCGCACCCCGGCATCGTCACTATCTATGACGTCAACGAAGATGAGTACGGCCAGCCCTTCCTGGTGATGGAATTCATCGAGGGGACGACTCTGGAATCCCTGCTCGCTCCCGCCAAGGCCGGCCAGAAGAAGCTACGCCCGCCACTGAAGCAATTGATTGACATCTCCTCGCAAGTGGCGGACGCCCTCGATTACGCCCACCGCCGGAAAGTTATCCATCGCGACATCAAGCCCGCCAACATCCTGGTGACCTCGGACGTCAAGGCCAAGATCGCCGACTTCGGCATCGCCAAGCTGGCCGGCACGACCATGACCCAAACCGGCCTGCTGGTGGGCACGCCCGCCTTCATGTCGCCGGAGCAGATTACCGGCCGTTCCATCGATTCCCGGAGCGACATCTTCTCCTTCGGCATTGTGCTTTACTGGATGTTTACGGGCAAAAGGCCCTTCCCGGGCGATGCGATTACGGAAGTGGCTTACAAGGTGGTCCACGCCGCGCCGGCTCCCCTCCGCGAGGTGGACTCGACCTTGCCCCTCGACCTTGACGATATTCTCAGCCGCTGCCTGGCGAAGAAACCCGATGAGCGCTACGCCAGCGCCGGGGAGATCACTGCCGCGTTCGAAGTGCTGAAGGCGAAACAACTGGTCCCCAGCACTCCAAGAGCTCGCCGTTCCAAGGTCAAGAAATAATCCCTCCGGAGGACGAGATGCGGGAACACCCCGACCACTACGACGCCGAGCTCGTGCTCCGTCTCTATGACCTCCGGCGCGAGGCGAAGCTGCGCCAGGCGCGCGATTGGTTTGTGCGCGAGTTCGAAGCGGCGGACGTGGCGGAGTTGCAGAAGCGTATCCCGCCCGGCAGCAAGGAAAATGAGTTCTTCCGCATGAACGTGGGCTACTGGGACATGGTCGCGTCCATCGTCAATCACGGCCTCATCAAAGAGGAATTCTTCTTCGAGAACACCACGGAATTCTGGGTGGTCTGGGACAAGATCAAACACCTGGCGGCGGGAATGCGCAGCACGACGAAGAATCCGCTGATGTGGAAGAACCTCGAAACCCTGGCGGAGAAGTTCGAAAAGTGGATGACCCGCCAGGCCCCAGAAGCCCTCGATGCCCTCCGCCAACGGCTGGCGGAGGCTTCCAAGAAAAAATAGCGGTCGGGGAGGTCAATATGTTTCGGCGATTTGTTTCGGGCATCGCCATCCCTTCCATCCTGATCCCTTTCGGGGCTCTCGTCGTGCTCGTTGCGCCGCCTGCGACCCAGGAAAGGATCTATCCACTGACAGTCGTGTGGTGCTTCGTGCCGGCGGTATGGGGGCTTTGGGCGATGTTTGCCCCGGCAGGGTGGGTGCCGCAACGCTTGCCGCTTTGGGGAGCGATTCTGGGTGTGATTGCCGGGTTTTTGGGTGTGTTTGTCCTCAACCTTCCCTCTCGAATTTGGGGAGAGACTGTGCCGATCGCGTTGGGCGGCGTGGCCGTTGTCGTGATTGTATTGTTCTACTATTTTCTCTGGATGCTGGTTCGGGCCGCTTATCGGTCCCTCGGCACGCCAACGTCCGCTGGGTAGAAGCCGTTGTCCGCGGGTGGCGGAGACATGCCGGGATTTGGCATGTCTCCGCCAGGCGAGATCGGCCAAGGGAATCTGGTGTCCAAACCCGTCTGCGACCCCGAAAGGTTCACGGCACCCCGCAGAGCCGCGTAGCGCGGATTTGAGGTTCAACTCCGCGGCTCAATCGGGAATTCTGAAACAACCGCCGCAAAGTTACAGAACAACTTTGCGCTACCTTGCTGCCTCGCCGCCGACGGAGGGGTTTCCCGCGTTGACCTGGTCATTGCGATGCATTACCATGGCTTGAGTGAGGACCCGACTGGAGAGATGG
>DATKYV010000170.1:0-11670 GCA_035528275.1 Terriglobia bacterium
TCCAGGTTGGTCTGGCGGGACGCATAGTCGTCGGCCACAAAGTTGAGGGTCACCACGTTCTCCGGGTCTGAGGCCACAGCCTTTTCGCCGTACTCGTCGAGTTTCTCGGCGTTGTTCGCGAGCTTGTAGGCGATGAAATAGTTGAAGCTGATTTGTGCCTGGTTGGGGCTTTCGGGGTAGGCCTTCACGAACTCATCCAGCAACTTGAGGCGCTTGCCGCCGTCGGTCTCGCGTTGCAGGAGCTGGAAAAAGGCGTATTCCATGTAAGCGCGCTGTTCACTGGCTTGCGTCGCGGCTTCCTCCTCCACCTTCTTCCATTCTTCGTCTCCGATGTTGGGCGGCCGCGCCGGGGTATTCTCCTGCTTGATTTCCTCCGGCGCTTTCATGATAAGTTCAAAAGCCAGATCGCTCACCTTGCCGCTGGAGATGTAGCCCTTCAGCAAATTGAGCATCAGCATCAAGTCCTGGTAATCGCCCGAAAGGCCCTTCTCGCCGTATTCGATGACCTTGTCGAATTGGTTCAGCTTGAGGTAGGCCAAGGTGTAGTACTCGTAGGCGCAGGGCAGAAACTTGGAGTCGGCATGCTCTTGGACGAACTTGTCGATCGCCGCGATCTGCTCTTGCGGGCTGTCGGCGCCGTTATACGCCAGCGTCAACTGGTCCTCGGGAGTGTCGATGACGATCGAGAATCCCGGGCAAACACGCTGCGCCCACAGCGGGCAGGCAAAGGCGGATAGCACGGCCAGAATTGCGGCGGATATGAGCTTGCGCATGGAAGCCTCCGAATCAGGAGGAAGTCTAGGATTTGTCGCGTTGCCACAGGTGAGGCAGGAAACGCGGCACCGCACGCGCGTAGGCCGCATACTCGGCCCCGTACGATTCCTGCAGTTCCCGCTCTTCGAGCGGCGCGACAATTAAGTACAACAGGATGCTGACAAATGCCAGCAGAAAAATTCCCGCGGCTCCGGTCAGCAAGGCCAGGGCAAGGAAGCTCAGCATGAATTCCATGTACCGCGGGTGCCGCACCCAGGCGTAGATTCCCCCTCGAACCACGAAACTGTCCGGCCGGGCGCGGTTGATCTCCGGCAATCCGGCCAGGCGGCGCAGGCTGAATTCGCAATGCACCTGACGGTTGGTCCAGACAGCCAGGAAGATGATGCCCGCCCCCAGGAACCAGGTGAGGGTGTTGCGTCCGATTCGCTGGGAGAAGATCGCGTGCCGCAGGAGCACCAGCGCGGCTCCCGGCACGAACCACACCGGCAAGGCGACCAGGAACGCCCGGTTTCCAAATCGTCGCCAGAAATGGATGCGCGAGTGTAGAATCAGCCAAAAAAGGGGGACGGGAAAGAAGAGGACGGCGTAGACGAGCGCGAATCCATCGAGAGCCTTTTCAAACCACGGAATCAAGGCGAATTCGTTCTCCGATACCGGCACGCGCCGGTCATGGCTTCCCGGGCTTCGGCGGGGATTTGAGCGTGCTCAGACCGAGCAGACGATAGCCCGGTCAATGCCCGAGCATCCCTTCAATCGCCAGGATGATTCCCGCCGCTAGTGCCAGCGCGCCCAGAAGATGGGCTCGGACCAGAAATGCGACGACGCACAGCAGCGCCCCGATCTGGATTCGCAGCCTTCTGTCGGTGTTGCCCAGATTGCGGACAAGCGCCATGTGGGTCTCCCGGCAAGAGCTTTCTTTTTTCGAATCGAATGAACCCCCGGCCGAGTCTATTTTATCTCCAATCTTCCGGGCCGGCGTGTAAAATGTCGGCACCCGCCGGCGCGATGAACGCCGCAAAGGAGTTGCTATGCAGGTCTTCTCATGGGATTCGGTCAAGAAAGAAGTGATGAATGAAAAGATTTGGCGCAAGGTCATCAGCGGCGAAAAAGCCATGCTGGCCCAGATCTTCATCGCCAAAGACGGCGTGGTGCCGAGGCATCAGCACGAAAGCGAACAGCTCACCTACGTCCTGGATGGGGCGATCAAGCTCGAGCTGGAAGGCAAGGAGGTTGTTCTCCACAAGGGCGAGATCCTGCTGATTCCCTCCAATGTCCCTCACAGCGCGGTGGCCCTGGAAGACTATTTCGGCCTGGAAGTTTTCAGCCCCATCCGCATCGACTGGTTGACCGGCCAGGACGACTACTTGCGAAAGGGCCAATAGAGGCGCAGCGCGCTCCTCGGGCGGGAACGATGAGGTGTCTATGGATCTGGGTTTGAAGGATCGGGTGGCGATCGTGGCGGCATCCAGCCAGGGGTTGGGGAAAGCTGTCGCCCTGGGTCTGGCCAAAGAGGGCGCCAAGCTGGCCCTCTGCGCGCGCACCGAGGCTAGCTTGAACGCCGCCGCGGAAGAGATTCGAAAAGCCACGGGCACGGAGGTCCTGGCGCGTCCGGTGGACGTGACGGTTTACGAGCAGGTCCGTCGCTTCGTGGCTGAAACGGCCGAGCGCTTTGGGCGCGTGGATATTTGCGTCACCAACGCCGGCGGCCCGCCCTCCAAGTCCTTTGCGGAAACTACGGTCGAGGACTGGCAGGCGGGCGTCAACCTCAACCTGATGAGCACCCTCTATTTCGCCCGCGAAGTTTTGCCCCTGATGCAGAAGCAGAAATGGGGCCGATTGATTACCATCACTTCGGTGGCCGTCAAGCAGCCGATGGATGGGTTGATCCTTTCCAATTCCGTGCGCTCCGCCGTGAGCGGCCTGGTGAAGAGTCTCGCCAATGAATACGGGAAGGACAACATTCTGGTCAGCAACGTCTGCCCCGGCTACACGCAGACGGCGCGACTGGACCAGTTGGCCGGAAAGCTGGCGGCGGCCGAAGGAGTCGACCCGGAACAGATTCGCGCCCGCTGGGCGGCTCAGGTGCCTCTGCGGCGGTTGGGCCAGCCGGAAGAATTCGCGAATCTCGTGGTTTTTCTGGCGTCCGAACGCGCCAGCTACCTGACCGGCGTCACCGTCGCCGTGGACGGCGGTTTTTCAAAGGGCATTTATTGAGGCTGGGGGTCAGTCGGAGATTTATTCGTTTCACCCTGCGGACGGCCCATCGTCGGCTGTGCAGTCAGCTTAAAGGATCAGTCTTCTTCCAGTAGGTAGAACTTCTCTCTGGGCGCGCCGCAATCGGGGCACGTGTCGGGAGGGTTCTCGCCGACGAAGGCGTAGCCGCACGACAAGCACTGCCAGATCAGGGAAGTCATCATGTAAAGGGGCCCTCGCGGGCGCCGCTCCCGCCTGGCCGCTCAAGAGGCGGCGTCAGACACTTGCGCCCGCGGCGCGAACTTTCACTCCGGCCAATTCTTCCAGAAACGTGATCACCGCCGCGTAGTCGAGGTCGCCTTTCCCCTGCGCTTTCGCGGCTCCGTAGACCTCCTTGACCGTCGCGGCAGTCGGCATGGGGATATTCTGCGCGTAGGCTGCTTCCAGCGCCAGGCCCAAATCTTTGTGCATCAGCTTGAGTGGGAAGTAAGGCGTGAAGTCGCCCTTGAAGATGAACGGCGCCTTGAAATCGGTCAGCGCGGCGCGCCCCATGCTCGACTGGATAATCTCGAACATGGTCTCCGGCGCCACGCCTGACTTGGAGGCCAGCACAAATCCTTCGCAGAAGATCTCCAGCATGGTGGCCTGGATGGCGTTCTGGGCCAGCTTGGCCGCCAATCCCAATCCCTGGGCTCCGCAATGAATGTGCTTTTTCCCCAGGACCCTCAGGACCGGCATGGCGCGGTCCAGGACTTCGCGCTCTCCCCCGATCATCATCGTGAGTTCACCCTTCTCTGCGCCGTGCTTGCTTCCCGTGACCGGAGCGTCGAGCATCTTCGCGCCCTTTGCGGCAAGCTGAGCCGCGAGCCTGCGGCTGACGACGGGGCTGATGGTGCTCGAATCGATGAGGATGGCGCCGGCGCGAATCGTCTCCAGGACTCCGCCCTTTCCCGCGACCACCTCCTCCACCGCCGCCGAGTCGCTGACGATGACCACCACGAAGTCGGCGTCGCGTGCCGCCTCCGCCGGGCTCGAGACAATCCGGGCGCCGGCACCCTTCAGAGTTTCGCCCTTGCCGGCGGTCCTGTTGTAGGCAGCCACCTTGAAGCCCGCCTTCACCAGGTTCAAGGCCATGGGTTGGCCCATGATTCCGAGCCCGATGAATCCTACCGACTGTGACATCGAAGCCTCCAAAAAAGAGAAGTCAAAAATCAAAAATCAAAAGGCAAAAGGCAAAAGGGCAAAAGGCAAAGGTGTTTGCCGGTTGCTCTTGCCGCGACGAATGGGCACAACACCGCAGATTTCCTGTTTTCGTGCCTCGTGCCTTGTGATCTCCTCGCTCACCCAAAGTCCAGCAGCAGCCGGACGTCGCGGACGTTGTTGTCCGTGAAGCCTGTGTCGAGCGTGTCGCCGAGCGAACAGAAGAAGTGGTACGAATCGCTTTCCGCCATGTAATGCGCCGGGTCCAGACCCAGCGCCCGGGCGCGCGAAGTCGTCTGCCCGTCGGCCACCGCGCCGCTGGTAGGGCTGTTGCCGTCGCGGCCGTCAGTGCCGGCGCTCAGCACAACGCGTTTTTTGCCCGCGATCTTTTCCGCCGCGTAGAGCACGAACGCCTGGTTACGTCCCCCGGTTCCGGGGCCGATGACCTGACAGGTGACTTCCCCCCCCACGATGAGGCACAACGGACGCCGCGTCTCGTTCCGCGCCCAGGCATCGAGTGACGACAGGCTGGCGTCCGCAACCTCGCGAAAGTCCGCGTCCCAAACATTGGAATCAATCTGGCACGTGAACCCCAGCTTCTCGGCCGAGGCGCGTGCTGCTTCCACGGCGTCGCGGTTGGATAGCAGGCAGAAATAGCGCGAATTCGCGAAACGTTCGTCCCCGGGTTTGGGAGTCTCGGCAAGAGTCTTCTCCTCGAAGTGCTTGCGGATGCTTGCCGGGAACCTGGCCACCAATCCGTTCTCCGTGGCGATGGCATAGCACTGCGCCGTCGTCGACTCGTCGGCCATGGTCGCGCCCGAGGCCACCATGGAGGGCAGGTGGTCGGGGACGTCGGAGATGAAGATGGTCAGTTGCCGCGCGGGGTGGGCGCGTACGGCCAGTCGCCCGCCCTTGACTGCGGAAAAGTGTTTGCGCAGGATGTTGATCTTCTCGATGGGAAGGCCGCAGGTGACGAGCAGGCGGTTGAATTCGATGAGGTCCGCCAATGTGACCGCCGGGTCGAGCGGTTTTTCGAGCAGCGCCGACCCGCCGCCCGAGACCAGGAAGATTACAAAGTCGTCGGTGCTCAGCCCGGAGATGAGTTCCAGGGCGGCTTCCGCCCCTTCGAAGCTTCCGGAATTCGGAGTTGGATGGCCTCCGACGAAATAGCGAAACCTGTCTAGCTTCTTGACGAGCGCTGCGGGTCCGACGGCCACTCCGGCCTCCACCTGCCCGCTCAAGATCTCATCCAGGACGGCGGCCATGCGGTTGGCGGCCTTGCCGAAAGCCACGACGCGGGGCGGCCTCAAGAGCGGAATCGAAACTCCGCCCGCCACCAGCGCTCCGCCTTCGCGCCGCAGTTTGGAGAGCATGGCGTGCCGGACGTCAATCGCCGCCATGGTCTCCATGAAAATCTGGCGGGCGAGGTGTTTCCCGCCCGTGTAGAGAGGTTTCGGGGCGCTTGTCGTTCCGCTGCCGGTTGCCATCAGGAGAATTTCGCGAGCGCGTCCACGCCCGCCTGCGCCACCACGACGTCTTCGTTTTCGCTTCCCCCGCTGACGCCGATTCCGCCCAGGTGCTGGCCGTCCTTGATGAGCGGCAGGCCGCCGCGGATGCACGTCAGTTTGCCGTCGGTGGCCAGCGAAAGACCCAGGGAGAGAAATACGCTGGGCTCGCCGCTCGCCGGCGAAGGTCCCGTGGGCGTGCGGCGCAGGGCGGCGGAGACGGCCTTGGTCAGCGCCACCTCGATGGAGGAGAGCTTGACGCCATCCATGCGCGCGAAAAGCAGCAAGTGTCCGCCTTCGTCCACAATGGCGATGTTCTGCGGCACCTTGATTTCCCGCGCCTTCTTTTCTGCGGCGGCCAGAATGGCGCGCGCGCCTTCCAGTGTCAGGCGGACGTTATTTCTTGTGAGCATCACCCCATTATTGGGAAGCCGCGAGGGAAACGCAAGGGGAGAAGGTGAGATAGCTCGCAAGTCGGAGATTGACGGTCAGAAGGCAGAAGGCAGAAGGCAGAAGGCAACTTCCCTACCTTGGCTCGTGTTCTTGTGATTCCGGATTTTTGCCTTTTGATTTTTGCCCTTTGCCTTTTGATTTCCTCTTCGGACTTATGAGCAGGCTTCGGGATTGACTAGGTTGGGAGGTCGTTGGCCATCCAACGCTGCGAGGAGATTCTCGGCCGCCAGCATGGCCATCTTCAATCGCGTCTCGCCGGTGGCGCTGGCCACGTGAGGAATCAGGACGACGTTGGTGAGCCCCGCCAGCTTGGGATGCAAGTGAGGCTCGTGCTCGAAGACATCGAGTCCCGCGCCCGCGATTTTTTTCGCCTCGAGAGCCGCCACCAGCGCCTCTTCGTCCACCACCTTGCCGCGCGCCGTGTTGATGAGGAACGCCGTGGGCTTCATCAGGCCAATCTCGCGCGCGCCGATGGCGTGGTGGGTCTCCGGAGTCATCGGAACGTGCAGGCTGAGGAAATCCGATTCGCGCAGCAGGGTCTCGCGGTCAACGAACTTCGCGCCGATTTCCCGCTCGAGATCCTCCGGGGCGCGCCGGCGCGAGTGATAGAGAATCCGCATGCCGAAGCCCATGCCTCGCCGCGCCATGGCCTGACCGATGCGCCCGAAGCCGTAGATACCCAGCGTCTTATGGTGGACGTCGGCGCCCCAGAGCATCCCGAATTCCCACCGCTTCCAACGCCCCTCGCGAACGAAACGGTCGCATTCAACCACCCGCCGCGCTGCCGCCATGAGCAGCGCGAAGGCAAGGTCGGCCGTGGTGTCGGTCAGGACGCCGGGCGTGTTGGTCACTACGATGCGGCGGGCCGTGCAGGCGGCGACGTCAATGTTGTCATACCCGACGCCGCAGTTCGCCACCACGCGGAGCTTGCTCGCTTGGCTCAATACTTCCTGGTTGACCCGCACCCCCACCGCCAACAGCCCCTCAACCTCCCGGCAAGCTTCGCCCAAAGGGCCGGGCTTTAAGGCCGCATCCTCCGGATGGACCTGGAGCTCGCAGCGTGCCGCAAGATGGTCGAGGACGGCGGAGGGGATAGGTCTGGTGACAAATATCTTGGGCTTCATCGTCAAAAGCTTCTTCTTTTCCCGCGAGGTTTGAGATCTGTTGATATCACACCGTTCCGCGGAGCGTCAATTGCGCGCATCCTGCGATCGCGCACCCTGCGGCAGAAACCCCGCTGCGCAGTGCCGAGAAAAAACATTCTCAACATTCTCACTGTTCGCCATGGTCTCAGCCAAAGGTGATAGCGTGGGAATGCGAGGAAATGGAAAGCAGAAAGCAGAAAGCAGAAACCCTGATTCGTGGGTCGTGAGTTCAGAATTCAAGAACTTGGGGCTGAAGGCTGCGGCGTGAGATAGAGAGACCATGCCCTTGCCAGGAATTCCGGCGACCCTCCGCGATTGGCGTACATATGCGCGAAAACGCGAAAACAAAGCCGCTAGGTGCATGACAATACAGGGGAGCTTCGAAAAAAAGATGAAATCTCTTCGCACGAGCTCACGCGGTTCGCGCGGGGAACAACGTCCCCCCGATCTTTGGGTGCCGCAGCGTATGCCGAGAGGCTTGCGCCGGGCCGCCGGAGATTGCGCAAGTCGAAGTCGGCTTGGCATGATCGAATCGCCCATTACGGACAAATTGTTCGACCGTTTGGACTAGGAATAGACGTCGCTTTGCACCCCGTTCGCTTGACGCCATTTTTCGCGCTGTGTTATAAAATCTGGTTTTGGTAACTGGCCCTACGGTTCTTCTAGCAAGTCCTCCCGATGACTTTGAGTCGGCAAGTCCGGCCTAACCCACCGCGGGGGCATGAAAGCGAGAACTAGTCGGAGGAAATCTCGATGGACCTTCCTTTAATCCTCGGTATCAGTGTGTTCTTTTTGGCCGCAGCCGCGCTGCTTGTCCAACGCGCGCTAAAGGCGCAGAGGGGTATCATAGCGATGCAATTCCTTTCCAACTTTCTTCGAGGCGGTATGGAGATCATTTGGCGGTCGATGCGCGCTTGCCTGGGGAGCGCTTGCTCTCCCCGATACCGACTCCCCATGCTGTTCGCAGCGAGCGTTGCCCTGGCCTTGTTGGGACCGGCGGCAGCTCTTGCCCAGCCTCCCGAAGCCCATGCCGGCGAGGCCAACCTGAAGCTTCCGGACCTCACCCAGGTCCAGTTTCTCGGCATCAGCGGCCATTCGCTGCTCATGTTGGGCATTGGGTTCTGTGTTTTTGGTCTGCTCTTCGGACTGGTGATTTATAGCCGCCTGAAGAATCTCCCCGTACACCACGCCATGGCGGAGGTTTCCCAATTGATCTGGGAGACCTGCAAGACCTACCTCATCCAGCAGGGCAAGTTCCTTCTCCTCCTCTGGGTCTTCATCGCCGCCATCATCGTGTTGTACTTCGGCATGTTGCTCCATTATGAGGCCCTGCGTGTGGTGATCATCCTGCTGTTCAGTGCAGTCGGGATCTGCGGCAGTTACGGGGTTGCGTGGTTCGGCATTCGGGTGAACACCCTTGCAAATTCCCGCACGGCCTTCGCCAGCCTGGCCGGCAAGCCGTTTCCCCTTTACCGGATTCCCGTCCGGGCCGGCATGAGCGTGGGCATGATGCTCATCAGCGTCGAACTCCTGATGATGCTCATCATTCTGCTCTTCGTTCCGGGTGACTACGCAGGGCCGTGTTTCATCGGCTTCGCCATTGGCGAGTCCCTGGGCGCGGCGGCGTTACGCATCGCGGGCGGCATCTTCACCAAGATCGCTGACATCGGCTCCGACCTCATGAAGATTGTTTTCAAGATCAAGGAGGACGACGCGCGGAACCCGGGCGTGATCGCGGACTGCGCGGGAGACAACGCGGGTGATTCAGTGGGGCCGACCGCCGACGGCTTTGAGACCTACGGCGTGACAGGCGTGGCGCTCATCACCTTCATCCTGCTGGGCGTGAAGGACCCGGTGGTGAAGGTGCAGCTGCTGGTTTGGATCTTCGTGATCCGTGTAGTGATGCTGGTGGCCGCGGCAGCGGCTTACTACATCAACTCTGCCATCGCCAAGGCCCGATACTCAACCGCGGAGGAAATGAACTTCGAGGCGCCCCTGACTTCGCTCGTCTGGATTACCTCCTTCGCCTCGATCGGCCTGACCTACGCCATCTCCGCGGTCATCGTCCCCAGTCTGGGCGGAGACCCCACGCTTTGGTGGAAGCTCTCGACCATCGTTTCTTGCGGGACGCTGGCCGGTGCCCTCATCCCGGAACTCGTGAAGGTTTTCACTTCCACCGAATCCCGGCACGTTAAAGAAGTCGTGACCTCGACTCGGGAAGGCGGGGCATCTCTGAATATCTTGTCCGGCTTCGTGGCTGGCAACTATTCCGCCTACTACCTGGGGCTGGCGGTGATGTTGCTGATGGCCATCGGCTCCTACGTCAGCTTGGAGGGCTTGGGAAACATTATGCTCGCCGCGCCGGTGTTTGCCTTCGGGCTGGTGGCCTTTGGCTTTCTGGGCATGGGCCCGGTGACCATCGCCGTGGATTCCTACGGCCCGGTGGCGGACAACGCGCAATCGATCTACGAGCTCTCGCTCATTGAACATATCCCGAACGTCCAGGAGGAAATCAAGAAGGATTTCAACGTGGACGTGAACTTCGACCGCGCCAAGGACTTGCTGGAAGCCAATGACGGCGCGGGCAACACGTTCAAGGCTACGGCCAAGCCCGTGCTGATCGGAACGGCGGTGGTCGGCGCCACGACGATGATCTTCGCAACCATCATGGCGCTGACCAACGGCCTCGCCGAGAACGTGGACAAGCTCTCACTGTTGCACGCGCCCTTCGTGCTGGGGCTGGTCAGCGGCGGAGCGGTGATTTACTGGTTCACCGGGGCTTCCACCCAGGCCGTGGTCACCGGCGCCTATCGCGCCGTGGAGTTCATCAAAGCGAACATCAAATTGGAGGGGGTCGAGAGGGCGTCCGTCAAGGACAGCAAGAAGGTCGTCGAAATCTGCACGCAGTACGCGCAGAAGGGCATGTTGAACATCTTCATCGCGGTTTTCTTCATCACGCTGTCCTTCGCCTTTATTGAGCCTTTCTTCTTCATCGGCTACCTGATTTCGATTGCCATCTCCGGCCTCTACCAGGCCATCTTTATGGCCAATGCGGGGGCGGCGTGGGACAATGCCAAGAAGATTGTGGAAGTCGAGCTCAAGGAGAAAGGCACTGACCTCCACGCCGCAACCGTGGTCGGCGACACGGTGGGCGACCCGTTCAAGGACACTTCTTCGGTGTCGCTGAACCCGATCATTAAGTTCACCACGCTGTTCGGCTTGCTGGCGGTCGAGCTTGCGGTCAAGCTGACGGATACGAGCGGGCCCGTCCTGTCTCACATCCTGGCGGCGGTGTTCTTCGCCGTCTCATATGTCTTCGTGTACCGGTCTTTCTACGGGATGCGGATTCGCACCACGGAGGGCGCCGAATAGCGCGGCCACGCACGCGCTCACCCCGCTGTTCATCTGAGTTTTGGTAGGGGAGGGCCTTCACGGCCCTCCCGCCTCTTTTCGTTCGGGAGCACCATGAAGGTGCTCCCCTACCCGGAATTCCGCAGTTGAACCGATCTCGTCCATAGGTTACACTCCCCGACATTAAGAGCCTGGTGAACCAAAGCGAGACGATGCCGAAAACCATCGAGACATTCACTGGCGGTCTCCAAAAACTCGTCGCCAAATTCGAGGCCGACAAAACCCGGCACGACCGCCTGGCGGGGCTGGTCGAGCGGATGCTGGAATTGAACAAGAGGAAGCATGATGTAGCGCCGACCTTGAGGTCGGCACCTGAAGCCCGTGACCACCTCAGAATGGGTGGGACGTCAAAACCTGCCCACCTGAAGGTGGGCGCTACGTCGGCGGTGGGGACACCGGCGCTACAGAGTTGGAGCGCGAAATCGCCGCCACTGACGCCGAAATCGACGAGCTGGTTTACGAGTTGTACGGCATTACGGACGAAGAGCGGAAGATTATCGAATCGTCGTAGGGGAGCACCTTTACGGTGCTCCCGCAACGAGCCATAACGGGAGGGCCGTAAAAGCCCTCCCCTACCAAAGCTCCCCCAACGTCCGGTACGAGTGGATGGTGTCGCTGGCGGAGCGGACGCTGGAATCGAGGATGCGGAAGGACGTAGCGCCGGGAACTAGTGCCGCATTACAGAAGAAAGTGAAACAGTGTAGTGGCTGTCATCCTGAGCGCCAGCGAAGGATCTGCTTTTGAAGGCAGTCAATCCAGACGAGATGCTTCGCTGCGTCCGTCAACCGACGGACTCCACTCAGCATGACAGGTTCAGCCGTCGTGTGTCAGCAATTTCCGTGAGGCGACACTAGAATCCCCTGGCCGCGGACTTGATTTTCTTGGCGAGTTTTTCGATCTTCTGAGCTTTCTGCAGGACTTCCACCGAGAGGACATGTTCGTTCGATTCGTCTAAATCTTCTTGAAGCGATTTGGCGAGCTCGGCGAGC
>DATKYV010000171.1:0-26940 GCA_035528275.1 Terriglobia bacterium
ACATCGTATTCCGAATCATCGAAGCTCGCTTCCGTGAATCCCATGCGTCGCGCCAGCAGGCGAAAAACTTCCAGATTGGGCTTCGCTTCGCCCAGTGCCTCGACAACTGGCTTGCCGACCTGCAGATAATGGTGCCCATAACTCTTGTACAGGTCGAGGTATTCGAGGAACGTCGGCGCGGGGAGCACGATGTCGGCATAGTCGACGGTATCGGTGGGCACCTGCTCGTGGACGACGGTGAAGAGGTCTTCGCGGCGAAGCCCTTCATGCACGCGGCCCTGGTCCGGTAGCATCGCCGCAGGGTTGCAGTTGTAAACGTACAAAGCGTTCACGGCCGGGTTTCGTTCTTCCAGGAGCGCTTCCCCCAGCTTGACCATGTTGATCTCGCGCGTCGTCGGCTTGAATTCTTCTTCCCCCGTCACGCGCGCGTAGTTGAATTCGAAACACGGTCCTGATTCGTGGTGTGCCCCGCCGCCGGGTTTCCGGAATGCGCCCACGAGGGCGGGCAGGCAGGCGATAGCGCGGATGGCCATCCCACCATTCTCGTGCCGGGTGAGCGCGAAACCCACGCGCAGGAAGGGCGCCCGCGCCCGTCCGAAGTCCTGTGCCAGGCGGGTAATCTGCTCTTCGGAAACGCCGGTGATGCGGCTGACGCGTTCGAGCGGATAATCACTCAGGACACGCTCGCGCAGCGCGCCATAGCCCAGCGTGAACTCGCGGATGAAACCCTCATCCACTAGGCCGTCGCGAATCAGGACGTGCATCAATCCCAGCGCCAACGCGCCGTCGGTGCCGGGGCGGGGCATGACCTGCTCGTCTGCCAGGTGCGAGGTGCGGTTGCGGTAGGGATCGATCTGAACCACGCGCGCGCCGCCCTTCCTGCCCGCTTTGACGATGGGAACGAAATGCACGCTGGTGGCCGCAACATTCATTCCCCAGATGACGATGAAGTCGGAATGTTCGGCTTGGGTGAGATCGGTCGAGGTGTTTTTGCCCAGGGTCATTGCCCAGCCGGCCATGGCCGCGGGATCGCAGATGGTCCGCAACAGTCGGCTGGCGCCGAGACGATAGAAGACCCGGTGTCCGGCATTGCGATGAACGATGCCGAGCGATCCGCCGTAGGAATAAGGCAGGATGGCCTCGCCGCCGTAAGTTTTGGCAATCTCCTTGAAGCGCGCGGCGATTTCGTCGAGAGCCTCGTTCCAGGTGATCCGCGAGAATCTCCCCTCACCCTTTTTGCCCACCCGTCGCATCGGAAAAAGGATGCGGAGCGGCGAATAGAGCCGGCGGTGGTAGTTGGCAACCGTGTGACAGATGAATCCGCGGGTGAATGGATGGTCGGGATCGCCCGCGATTCGCGTGACGTGGCCGTCCTCGACGGTCACGCGAAGGCCGTACGTGTCCGGGCAGTCCAGGGCGCAGGTTGTCTTGAGAATTCTGAGATCGGAATTCCCCATTTCAAATTTGCCCCTTCGGCCGTGATTTTAGCATGCCTCGCAAGCGCCAATTCCCGGGCTCACATTCCCGCCCATTCGCGCGCCGAGAACTTGAAGCACCGATTTCGCTCCCGCGCGCTTGCTTTCGTGTGCGGGGGAAAGGCCGAAGGTGCGGCTGTGCTAGAATTGTCTCCTCGGCGGAATATCCGACATGTTCATCATCCACTTGGCTGTCATTCTTGGGTTGGTGGCCCTCAATGCGTTCTTTGTTGGTTCCGAATACGCTCTTCTGAGTTTCCGACGCAGCCGCCTGCAGCAGCTTGTCCGCCAGGGGAACAGCCGGGCTGCGCTGGTGCAGAAATTGCTGGCCCAACCCAGCCTGCTTTTTTCCGGCCTGCAATTGGGGATCACCGTCGCCAGCCTGTTGCTGGGATGGCTGGGCGAGCGACTCCTGGCGGGCTACGTGGGCGCCTTGCTGGCGGGCCGGCTGGAGGGTCTTCTGGGACCAGTATCGCACACGGTGGCCGCGGTCACGGCGTTTGTGCTCATGACCGGAATTCTGATGGTGTTCGGCGAACTCGCGCCCAAGACAATTGGCTACGAGCGCGCCGAAATCGTCTCGCTGATTTGTGCCTGGCCGGTTACCGTATTCATGCGCTTGGCCCACTATCCTGTAGCGTTTATGGATTGGCTGGCGAACCGGGTCGCTTTTCTGGTCGGTGTTGTGCCGTCGGTCGGGTACAGTGAGAAACACACCCCGGAAGAAGTGAAGCTGATCGTGGCGGGCATCCGCAAGCGAGGATTGCTGGGCGAAGAGCAGGAAGAGATGATTCACAGCGTCATCGACCTGCACCGCATGCGCGTGCGGGAAATCATGGTGCCGTGGAACAAGACCACCTGCCTGCCGCTCAGCCAGGACCTCAGTGGAATCCTCGAGCGCGTGGTGGATGACGAGCACTCGCGCATTCCCATCTACGACGGCTCGCCGGACCGCATTGTCGGCGTCCTCCATACCAAGGACTTGCTGCGCGTGGTCACCGAGCGCCGCAAGCAGGGCCTGCCGATCGATGCGCCGCTGGACCTTCGGTCCATCCTCCACGCGCCGATGATTGTGCCGGAGACGATGACGCTGAACCGGCTGCTCGAAGATTCGCGCCGCAGGCATTCGCAAATGGCGCTGGTCGTGGATGAGTTCGGAACATTCGTGGGCGTGGCCACCATCGAGGACGTGCTCGAACAGATCGTGGGAGAGATCCAGGACGAATACGACGAAGAGGAGATGGCCATTCGGCGGTTAAGCGAAAACGTTCTGGTCGTGGACGGCGCGCTGAACCTGCGTGACTTGGCGGATGATTATGAGATCGTCTTGCCGCGCGGCGCCGGCTATGAAACCCTGGCCGGGTTTGTTCTCGCCCGGTTGGGGAGCATCCCGCGCGGCGGCGAGAGCTTTGTATTCGAAACACGAAGGTACACGGTGCTGGAAATGGACGGTCGGCGCGTGGCCCGCGTGCGAGTCGAGAAGCTCCCCGGAGTCCCGGCGAGCGTCGTCAAGCCTCCCGTCGCCTGACGGTTTATTCTCCCTGCCGCTTCATTGTGCAAGGCTCGATTGGAGGGAAATGGCTCCGTGAGGGCTGCGACCTCAGGCCCCCGGTGCGGCGGGTGCGCCCAGCACCACGCCCACTTCCGCGCCGCGAGCCGCGTTGAGGGCCTTGGAGGCTGAGCCGCGGTTTGTGGAGATCTCCAGGAATCCCGAACTCCCGATCATGGCGAAAACTTCTCCCGGCTTGCCCATCGAATAAGAGAGATTCAGGCGGGTGATCTCCTGCTGGTTGACGACAATCTTGAAGGGCGGGGGATTCTCCGCGAAGAGTTGCGGCACGTCTTCGGGAGTGATGTTGGTCACCATGTTTCCGAATTTGTCCACGCTCAACACGACGCCCTGAACCAGCTGATCGCTGGTCCGCTTGGGCTTGGGCGAGGCAAACTTGGCATAATCGGTGATGGGTTCGCCGAACTTGTCCGCCTCCAGGCCCTTGCTGAGCCAGCCGACGACGGGCGCGAAGATGTCGCGGCCATGGAACGTGTCGCTGACCGGATTCAGAAAGTAATGGTCGGAGGTGATGTGCCGGACCTCGATGTTCTCCTCGCGCTCGTAAATGAGGGAAAGCACACCGTTATCCGGCGCCACGAATTTGTTGTCGATGGTGCGCGCTAGCAGCGGCCGCCGCGCCGTCCCCACGCCCGGGTCCACGACCACCATGTGGATGGTGTCGGTGGGGAAATACCGGTAGCTCTGTGCCAGGGTGAAGGCGGCGTCGAAGATGTCGTAGGCAGCCACTTGGTGGTTGATGTCGATGATTTCGACTTCGGGGTTGATGTTCTTGATGACCCCCTTCATCACCCCGACGAAGAGGTCCGACGATCCGAAGTCGGTAATCATCGTGACGAATTGTTTTCGCGGCAAATTCCCCCCCCTGCGTTTGAAAAGCCCAATTGTGAAGTAGAAATGCAAGCTATATGAAAGGCCGTGATTTGTCAAGGCAAGCAACGACCGTTTTTGTATGAGGGAGAGGCGCTCCGGCGGAGCGAGACCGTTACCGCGGGCCGAATCACAAAGAGCCGCCGGATGCCGGCGCCGGGCCATCGTTCGGCGCCTTGACGCGGCCGAAACACGCGAAATCGCAATCGGGTTCGAGTTCCAGAACGCGCGGCCAGGCGCGGACGGCGCGCTCCAGCGCTTCCAACGCCAGATCCGGCTGCCGGGTTTCGAGATAGCAAACGCCCAGGTGAAGCCAGGCCTCGCCGTTCGCCGCGTCCTCGACCACCACCTCACCCAGCAAGCCGATGGCGGCGGGGAAGTCGGCCCGGTTCACCGCCTCCTTCGCCTGCGCCAGTTTTTCCCGTTGTTCACCAGCCGTGATGAATTTTGCTCGACCCCCCTCGTCGATGTGCGGCCGCGCGGTCTCACTTGGCGAAGATGGCGCGGAACTGCTCGAACGTCAGCGGGGGAACTGCGGCCGTTGCCAGATTTTCCTCCACGTGAGCGACGCGGCTCATTCCCACCAGCGCGCAGGTGATTCCCGGAGTCGAGCGCACGAATTGCAGGGCGCGCTGCGCGTCCGTCGCCAGCCCCGGAAAACTTTTCTGAATGTCAGCGGGCAGCCCCTGGCAGAGATGGCTCTGCATCAGGCTGGCGCTGGCGAATACCATCAGGCCGTGGGCTCGCGCCAGCTCCAGCACCGAGACCGGTTTGCCGTTCCGCGACTGCGTGGGAGCGGCCAGGGCTTCGGGCATCGCCAGATTGAAGGGGAGCTGGATGGCGCGAAAGTGGTGCCCCTTGCCACCCGCTTCTTCGGCGATGCGAAGGGCCTGCTCGAGCGAGACAGCGTCCGGTGCTTCGGGTTTCACGCGGTAGGCGTTCCAGGTCGCCGTGCCGTAGACGCGGATCTTCCCGTCGGCCGCGGCCCCTTCCAGCGCCTCGAACGCGGCCCGCAGCCGCCGGTAGAACTCTTCCCGTGAGACGGCACCCCGTTGGGTCTCCGGATTGTGCAGGTAGTAGACGTCAATCGTCTCGACGCCCAGATTTCGCCGGCTGACATCAATCTGGTTCGCCAGAAATTTCGGTGCCATGACGTGGCAGCCGGCGGCGACTTCCTCCGCTTGGACGAGCCCCGGCAGGACCAGGGTCTCGTTGAAATAGTTTTGCGGATCATCGGGCTGGTCCGCATCGAAACTGAAGAAGCCGCCCTTCGTCGCCAGCAAAACCTCGTCGCGCCGGAGCGTCCCGGCGGCAAGGGTCTCCGCCAGCGCCTGACCGATGGCGCGCTCGCTCCGTTGGTGACGGTAATTGATGGCCGAATCGAAAACGTTGATCCCCGATTCCGCGGCGCGGACGACCGCCTGGCGATAGAGGTGGTCGTAAGACTGCGTCGGTTCGCCGAGGTACGTGCCGAGGCCAATGGACGAAACCCAAATCCCGCAGGCTTGGCGCAGATGCCCGGGCAAACGCGCTTCAAAACGCCCGCGAAACCTCGCGGTTCCTTCCGCCGTGGCATATCCGGGTATCAGCATCCGAAATGAATCCCTGAAGAATGATCGCAATCATTTTTAACCCGGAACGGTCCATCCGGCAAGGATGAAACAAGACCGCTGACTTGTCCGGGTTTCCGGGTGTCACTCCAATGCCCCCGGGCTGGGAAGTTATGTGCTGCGGAAGCTGGGGCTAATCCGGCCGGGCCTTGACGAGGAAAATCGGAATGTCGGCTTCGTGGCGGACTTTGGTGATCGTCGTTCCGTAAATCAGGTCGGAGATGAAGCGGTGGCCATGGGTGGTCATGGCGATGAGGTCGCACGCTTCGGCGCGCGCGGTCTTCAGGATTTCGTCCGCCGGCTCGCCCGCCGAGTGGAGGGTTGTGACCTCAAAACCCTCGCCTCGAAGTTCGATTTCGATGCGGTTCAGGTACTCCCGGTCCTCCCTGATTTCCTTCGAGTCGGAAAGATTCAAATCCCTCTGCAACCGTGCCACCCAGCCGTGGGAAACATGAAAGAGCAGCAGCGCGGCCCGCGTGAGCCGGGCAAGCTCCTTCACCTTGGGCAGGAGCGCCGTGTCGGCCTTGCTGTGGTCGAGCGCCACCAGGATTTTCTTAAACATGGTCGTCCCGCCTACGTGAGCCATTCGTGAAACGTCTGAACCAGGAGGTAAGCGTTGAGCGCCGCGATAATCCCCGTCACCACCCAGGACAGAACCTTCACCCAGCGCGGATTCACGAACTCGCCCATCTTAGTCCGGTCGCTGGTGAATTGCACCAGGGGAAAGACGGCGAAGGAAAGTTGCAGGCTCAGGATGACCTGGCTGAAGATCAAGAGCTGCGCCGTGCCGCTCTCGCCGTAAAAGGCGACGGCGATGACGGCGGGGACGATGGCGATGAGCCGCGTGATCAGCCGGCGGAGCCAGGGCGCCAGGCGGATGTTGAGAAACCCTTCCATGACGATCTGCCCGGCCAGCGTGCCGGTGAGCGTGGAGTTCTGCCCGGAGCAGAGCAGCGCCAGAGCGAAGAGGAGGCTGGCGAAGGGAATCCCCAGCAGCGGCGAGAGGGTGTGGTAAGCGTCCTGGATCCCTGCGATCTCGGGCATGCCGTGGCGATAGAAAGTGGCGGCGGCCATCACCAGGATGGCGGCGTTGATGAAGAAGGCGAAATTGAGCGCCACCACGGAATCCAGGAAGTTGTACCTCATCGCCGTCTTCAGGCCTTCCGGCGTGCGCTCGATGGCCCGCGTCTGGACGATCGAGGAATGCAGATACAAATTGTGCGGCATCACCGTGGCGCCCAGCATTCCCAGGGCGATGTATAGCATCTGGCGATTGGTGAAAAGCTCCGCGGTGGGGATGAAGCCGCGCGCAATCCCCGCGTAATCAGGTTGGACGAGGATGATTTCCAGCAGATAGCAGACGCCGATGGTCCCGATCATTACGACGACCAGGGCTTCGAGATAGCGAAACCCTTTGTGCTGGAGGAAGAGGATCACCAGGACATCGAGCGCGGTCAGGCACACGCCCCAGATGAGCGGCAGGCCGAAGAGCAGGTTGAGGGCGATGGCGGAGCCAATCACCTCCGCCAGGTCGCAGGCGGCGATGGCGATCTCGGCGAGCACCCAGAGGGCAATGCCCGCGGGGCGCGAATAATATTCCCGGCAGGCCTGCGCGAGGTCGCGTTGGGTGACGATTCCCAGGCGTGCGGAGAGGGTCTGGAGGAGCACGGCCATCAAATTTGAAATCATCAGGACGAAGATGAGCCGGTAGGCGAATTGCGAGCCGCCGGCGATGTCGGTTGCCCAGTTGCCCGGGTCCATGTAACCCACCGCAACCAGATAGCCCGGGCCGGAAAACGCCAGGAGCTTGCGCCAGAAGCCGGCACCGGGCGGGATGGCGATGCTCCGGTGCACCTCCTGGAGGGAGGGCGTGGATGGGGTGCTGATTCTTGACGATATGGGGCCAAGATTCATGGGTCAGTAGGGAGCGGGCGGCGCCGAACATGTCCCGCGCGGGTCTTGGAAGATTGCCGCTCCGCCCCAAGCCTGAGGTGCCGGGGGGACCGAACAATGATGAAGGTGCCGCTCCGCGTCGTTAACCACAGTTAACAAAGAAGATGTATATACGTTAACACTCGGCTTGTCAAGATTTTTGAAACCAGGAGGCCGGCGCCCCGCTAACCGGGCCGTCCTTGGAGTAGCCCGTACAGGTCTTAAGCCACATTTCCATTTTGAGGCACCACCTACATATCTTCGGATCGTCATCTGCATCAATATTCATGCGGGTCTGAACGCAATGAAGACGCTCCGGAGGACGATACCCAATGGGTGAGAAACAAAACCAGCCATTTCAGCTATCGTTCAACGCCTCGTTGAAGGTCGATTTCCAAGGATCGCGACTCACCTCCGACGGCGGCCTGATGGTGGTCCGCGAACTGGACGAGCGACTGGGGTTCGGGGAACTCATCGAGAACAATCTGACCGACTCTCGCCGCGGCAAGAACACACAGTTTCTGCTGGCCGACCTGTTGCGCCAGTCCGTCTACAGCCGGCTGGCCGGCTACGAAGACCTGAACGACGCCGAGCGGCTAGCGCAAGACCCGACCTTCCGGCTGATTGGTTCGGAGAAGATCTGGGAGCGTGGCGCAGCCCTGACGTCCCGCCTCCAGTCATTCGAGACGGAAGTGCTGGCGCAAGAGGAGAACCTGGCCGGTCTGAAAGCGATCAACCGGGACTTGATTGCCAAGGCGGAATCGGTGGATTGGCAGCAGCGGGTGGTGCTGGACATGGACAGCACTGAGATCCCAGTCTACGGCCAGCAGGAGCACAGCGCCTACAACGGGCATTTCGAGTCGACCGGCTATCACCCACTGCTGCTATTCAATCGCGAGGGTGATTGTCTGGCGGCCAAGCTTCGGCCCGGCAACGTGCACAGCGCCGAGGGCTGGGATGAGCTTTTGTTACCTGAGATCGAACGGCAACAGGACCAAGGCAAAGAAGTAGTGTTTCGGGCCGATGCGGCCTTCGCCAAGCCGGAGGTCTACGAAGCGCTGGAAGAGCGAGGCGTGAAGTACGCCATTCGCATCCCGGCGAACGACAGCCTGGAACGGGACATCGCGGAGCTGCTGAGCCGCCCAGTGGGCCGGCCGACTCACAAGCCGCTGGTACGGTACAAGAGACCCTGTACCCAGCGGCGAGTTGGCACACGGCGCGGCGGGTGGTGGCGAAGGTGGAGTTCCACTTCGGAGAGTTGTTCCCTCGCGTGGGATTCATTGTGACCAACCTGGAGACAGACAGCCGGGCCGTGGTGCGGTTCTACAATAAGCGGGGCACGGCGGAGCAATGGATCAAAGAAGGCAAACAGGCGGTGAAGATGACCCGGCTGAGCTGCCATCGATTTCGGTCGAACGAGGTGCGGCTCGGGCTGAGTGTGATCGCCTACAACCTGGGGAACCTGTGGCGGCGACTCCTGCTGTCGGAGAGGATCAACAGCTGGTCGTTGACGAGTCTCCAGCAGCGGTTGGTGAAGACCGGCGGACGGCTGGTGAAACACGCGCGCTACTACTGGCTGTTGCTTGCGGAGGGTCACTTGACGCGGCGGCTTTTCGGGGCCATGCTGCGGGCGGATCGAGGCTCTGCCGATGCCCGCGGGGTAGGCGGCGGACTGTGGCCGAGGAAACTGCGTCAGCAACGAGGTGAGAGGGGGAGGTGTCTGTGAAACCAGCCGGAAAGCAAGCAGTTCCGGGTTTCGGGGTCCTCGGAAGCGGCAGAATGGCCGTCTTGGCAGCGACTGGATGCCCAGGGCAAGAAAAAACTTCCTGTCAACGGCTTATTGGCATACATTTCTGTGGTGCCGGGCGGCCAAAATGGAAATCCCGGCTGAGGTCTGCGGTTCCACGAACTCCATCAACAATCGGAGGCTGACATGCCACACGAAATCAAGCGAAGAGAATTTCTGCAACTAGCCGCGGCGGGAACCGCTCTGGGTGTGGGGGCTCCGGGCCTCGTGGCGATCGATGCACCATCAAGTGGCTCCAGGCCCATCAGTCCGGGCTGTCGAAGCTCGAAAGTGAAAGTGGCCAGACTTTACATGGGGACGGCTGAAGGCCTCTGGCCGAAGCCGCATCTGAATTTTCAGGAAGAGATCCGCACTTATCAGGCCGAGTTTGACGAGATGAAGGACCAGTTCTCGGACGTGGACTTCGTCGTCGATCAGTTAGTCACTTCTCCCAATCAGGTTGCCGCCCTCAAAGACACGCTGAAAGGTGCCGACGGCGTTTTGGTGATTCATCTCACCCTGGGAGTGCAGCCCATTCTCACGGAGATTCTCAGGGCAGGCCGGCCGACGGTGGTCTTTGCGGTTCCTTTCTCCGGACATGAATGGGCAGGATTCGGCGCCTTGCAGCGGCAGGAAGCAGGCGCGAAGCTCGAATGCCTGCTCACGAGTGATCGCAAGCAACTGGCCGTCGCCGTCCGGCCGTTTCGAGCGATTCATCACCTGCGCGAGGCCAAGATTCTTGACGTCACGACTGAGTTGCCGGCAGACTACTGCAAGGCCATCCGGGAGAAGTTCGGGACCGAGATCAAGCAGATTGACCTGGCACGCGTCGAGCGGACCTATGCTGCGGTAAGCGACAGCGATGCCCGGGCGGAGGCTGACCGGTGGATTCAGGGCGCCGTGAAGGTGGTCGAACCTTCCCGGGAAGACATCGTGAAGTCCTGCAAGCTGGCGCTGGCGTTCGAACGAATGCTGGAGGAGGAAAACGCCACCGTGCTGACCGTGGATTGCTACGGCAGCATGTGGGACCGAACCATCAAGCTTCCGGCCTACCCCTGCCTCGGATTTGCCCGGCTGAACAACCTGGGATGGGGCGGCATCTGTGAATCGGATCTCGACTCGGCCATGACCCACATCATATTCCAAGGTCTGGCAGGAGTGCCGGGCTTCATCAGCGATCCGACCATGGATGAGTCGAAGAACGGCATCATTCTGGCGCACTGCATGGGCACGCCCAAGATGGACGGCCCGGACAAGCCGGCGGCGCCCTACACGCTGCGCACGGTCATGGAGCGTCAGGAAGGTGTGGTCCCCCAGGTGTGGATGCGGGTGGGCCAAAAAGTGACGCAGGCGACGTTGGTGGGAACTGACCGCTTGCTGTACTTCACGGGCGAAGTCATCGATGCTCCCGACGTGGACCGCGGTTGCCGCACGAAAATCGCTGTGAAGCTGGACGGGGATGCCGAGAAACTCTGGAAGAACTGGTCGAGCGGGCTGCACCGGGTGACAGCTTACGGCGACCTTGCCAAAGACCTGGCGCGCTTCTGCCGGTTCGAGAAAATCACGATGGTGAACGAGGCATCGTGAAGGGAGGAGTCAGAAGACAGGTGTCAGAAGAGAGAACACAGAGAGTTCCGATGTACGGAGGAAAGCCTGCTGGAAGCAGCGCACAAGTGACAACCGACGACCCACGATGGACAACCGCCAGCTGCTGACTGCCTACTGTTTACTGCCGACTGCCTACCTCGGAAGGCCAGAGTCGAATGGAAGAAAAACTGGATGTCGTAGTGGCGGGGGCCGGGCCGACGGCCCTGGCATGCGCCATTGAAGGGGTGCGCGAAGGATTGGAGCGTAATCGATCCTGTGTTCTTCCAGTGGCTGGATGACCGGTTTAAGGCTCTGAACGATCATGGGATGGTGGCAGCCCCGGTACTGGTCTGGGATGCTCCGTGGAGCGATTTTTCCGGGGCTTTGAATCCTGGCAATTCGCTCTTAATCCATAGCGTTGAGCCTTTCGCTGACCTGGGCAAGCCATTTGTGGTCGTGGATGGAAGGCAGGTTGGAACGGACATTATGGACAGCCCCACGCCGCGCGCTGGAGGCGAGGTCGAGGGCCACGGCGAGATCGGACGAAGCTTGGGGGATGGTGATGGGGCGAAGGCTTTCTATCACCCGCGCCACCTGGGCGGCGAGTTCGGCGGTCTCCATGGGAACTTCGGCGGCGCCCTTGCTCGCAGTTTCTACGGCCTGGGCGCGGGCGGCCTGTTCGTCTTCGGTCGTCTTGGGTAGCCTGAACGCCACGGCGACCGCGTCATAGCTTTCGGCGTCTCGGTCGATGTTGGCGAGCAAACGCTCACGCAGACCGGCGAGGCGGGCGAGGGACTCCTCAAGCGCCTTGTGGTGCGCCTCAAAAGACTTCCGCGCCAATGTCAACCGGCAGACCATTTCGCCCAAGGCCGCCGCCAGCGCCCCGGCGAGAGCCGAAACGCTGCCGCCACCCGGCGTGGGCGTCTTCGCCGCCACCGCGTCAACGAATCCTTCGGCCAGCCCGCGCAGGCCGCCCGCCGACGAGGCGTCGGAAGGCACCATTTTCTCCTCGATGACCTTCGCCAGGCGATTTTCCAGGATCAGGTCGGGCCTGAATTCTTCCACTTTGAGGTAATGGACCGCGGCATCGTCCAGCGCCCGGCGGGGAATGAGCCCCACGATCTCGCTATACACAATTTCCACGCCCTGGGCTGCCGCTTCGCGAGAAACCGCGTCAAAAACCGTGCCGATGGGCGTGGTTTCAAAATCCGTAAGGTTCATCGAAACCTGTGCCAGGTTTCTTGCCTTGAGCTCCACCCCCATAGCCTTGACGCAGGGAAATCCGCCGCCCGAAGCGCGGATCTTTTTGGCAATCGCCTTGGCGAGCGCCACGTCAGCCGTATTCAGGTTGATGTTGTAGGCGATCAGAAATTTGCGTGCCCCCACCACCGTCGCGCCGGCGGTGTGGTGCAGCGCGGCTTCGCCGAAGTCCGGACGACGCTCGGGATTTGTCTTTACTTCTTCCCGTACACCCTCGAACTGCCCGCGGCGGATGTTCTCCAGGTTTCTCCGCTCCGGCCTGCGCGCCGCTGCCTCGTAGAGATAGGTTGGGATTTGAAATCGTTTCCAGGCTTCCTCCGCCACCCACTCGGCGATGCGGATGCAATCCTCGAGGGTCACGCCCGCGACGGGAACGAAGGGCACCACATCCGTCGCGCCGATGCGTGGGTGCGCGCCCTGATGGTGATTCAAGTCGATGAGTTCGGCGGCCTTGCCAATGCCACGCAGCGCCGCCTCGCCGATCGATTCGCGCGCCCCGACGATGGTGATCACCGAGCGGTTGTGGTCCGCGTCCATCTCCTTGTCGAGGAGATAGACGTCCAGGCCGGCAAGCAGCGCCGCGACAATCGCCTCAACCTTTCCCGCGTCGCGCCCTTCGCTGAAGTTGGGAACGCATTCGACGATGCTATGCATGCGGACAGATTAGCATGAAGTCTCCGTGTCGCGTGTTCCGGTGGGTGACCAATGGCCGGGGGTGCTCACCACAGCACTTCTGCAAAGCCGAGCCCGCAGTGAGGGCAGAGTATTTGGCAAAACCAAAGAGGGATAAGAACCAGAATCTCCACCGGATCCCTTCGACCCGGCGTGTACGTCCATGTCATTCAGCACTGCGTGGCCAATCGCCCGCCCAACCCGGGCCGCTACCGAATGCTCTTTGAGACCGGCCCCGGGCGGCGCCGCCTCTTCCGCAAAGGAGACGCGTACCACCCGGCGCGTGAAGGAGCCAAGGTCACTCCCAACCCGCAAGACATGCCGGAGAGTCATCGCGGTTTATTGGCCTGGTATGTTGAGTGGTGCTCGGGGGCAGCTCGGTCTGGCCTGGCAGCGGACCCTCTCCTTTCCTTGGCCGGCTCGGGCCAGCATTTGTGGGCCGACGAGCACGCCGACAAATACGTAAGTCGGCTCCGTGAGGGTTGGGAATGAGCCGGGTCTTCTGGGACACCAATCTGTTCATTTATCTTTTCGAGGGTTATGGCAGGCATTCCGAGCGGGCCAGAGACCTGCGGCGGGCCATGCTGGAGCGGGGCGATCAACTGCTGACCTCCACTCTCACCCTGGGCGAGGTCCTCGTCAAGCCCCTGGAACGCGGCGATGAGGAACTGGCAAGAAAGTACGAGGTGGCGATCAGCACAACCTCCTTAATGCTTCCTTTCGACGCCAAAGCAGCAAGAGTCTACGCGGGGCTCCGCTGTGATCGGTCGCTTCGGGCGCCGGATGCCATTCAATTGGCGTGCGCCGCGGCGGCGGGCGTCCATCTCTTCATCACCAACGACACGCGCCTCCACTCGAAACAGGTGGAAGGCATCCAGTTCATTGTTCCCTTCGATCGCGTGCCCTTCTGAGGGTGCCAGGACTGCAAGCGCTGCCTCCCGAGTACGGCCTCGTCGAAGCGCCACTACTCTTTGCGCGAATGAACGATTCGCCCGCGCTTCACGGTCATCACGCAGTGGTTCCAGGCGAAATAGTAGGGTATCTCGCGGTAGTCGGCCAGGTCCATGATGGCGAGGTCGGCCTGCTTGCCGGGTTCGAGTGAGCCCAGGCGGTCGGCGCGGCGAAGCGAATACGCGGCGTTGAGGGTAGCTGCGGAAATCGCCTCCGCGGGCGTCATGCGCATCTCGGAACAGGCGAGCGAAAGAACGAACTGCATGTTCAGCGTCGGACTCGTACCGGGATTGAAGTCCGTGGCCAGCGCCACCGCCGCCCCAGCATCGATCAGTCGTCGCGCCGGAGGAAAACGACCGAGGCCAAGGTGAAAGTTTGCTCCGGGCAGCAGCGTTGCTACAACATTCGATCGGGCCAGGGCACGGATGTCTGCGCCGTTGACGTTGTCAAGGTGGTCTGCCGAGGCCGCCCCGAGTTTGATCGCCAGCCGTGCCGCCCCGGTGCGGCTCAATTGCTCGGCGTGGACGCGCGGAATCAATCCATGTTCGGCGCCAACGGCAAGGAGCAAGCTGCAATCCTCGACGGAGAACGCGCCGCGGTCGCAGAAGCAGTCCACAAATTCGGCGAGCTTCTTTCGCGCCACGCGAGGAATCAACCGCCGAGCCATCAGATTGACATACGCACGTCGCCGCCCAGCATAGGCGGAGGGAAGCGCGTGGGCGGCGAGCAGAGTCGCGACGAGTTCTATCGGCGTTCGGTTTCGCAACTTGCGGACCACGTTCAGTATCTTGAGCTCATTGGCCACGTCGAGCCCGTAGCCTGTTTTGACTTCGACGGTGGTGGTCCCGTGAGCCACGAACGCATCGAGAAACTCGGCCGCTTGTTGAGCGAGATCACCAACCGTTGCCTGCCTGACGCGGCGAGCCGAAAGCTCGATACCACCTCCGGCTTTGGCGATTTCTTGGTAACTCATGCCGCGAATGCGGCGCTCGAAATCCTCCACGCGGCTGCCGGCAAAGATCAGGTGAGTATGGCTGTCAACGAACCCGGGCATGACGACTCGCCCGCGGCAATCGACGTCTAGCGCTCGCAGGCGGCGGGCCTCGGATTCAAGCTGACGGGTCGCTCCGACGCGCAGGATCTTGGCGCCCTGCGTCAGCACCGCGCCGTTGCCGATGATGCCGAGCTCATCGAGCGCCGCGCCGCGCCGGGGAATCGGCGGTCCGGCGAGCGTCAGAAGCTGCGCGGCATTGCGGAAAAACAGCGCTTGTGGCAAGCGGGTCGAAGTTTGACGAGGTCGGGGATTCTGATACAATGTTTTCGCCGTCAGACAGGGGGTAGTCGCTATGCCGAGCTACGATTTCTACTGTAAAGAATGCAAGAAGACATTTAACGTCATCATGACTCTCGCGGAATACGAGAAAGCGCGTCCTGCCTGCCCCAAGTGCAAGAGCAAGAAGGTCGAGCAGCGGCCCGCCGCTTTCTTCACCGTCACGTCCAAGAAGAGCTAGCTACCAGTGACGAGTGACGAGTGGCAAGTGACAAGGGCTGGCCAAACTTCATCAGCCGCTCACTCGTCACTTGTCGCTTTTTTCCCCATCGGGATCTTCACACCCTTCCGCTTCGCAAAACGGATGGCTTCTTCATAGCCGGCGTCCGCGTGCCGGGCCACGCCGATTCCGGGATCGTTGGTGAGAACGCGCTGGATGCGCCGGGCCATTTCCGGCGTGCCGTCGGCCACGGTGACCTGCCCGGCGTGCAGTGAGTATCCGATCCCCACGCCGCCGCCGTTGTGAAACGAGACCCAGCTCGCGCCCGAGGCGGTGTTGAGCAGGGCATTGAGCACCGGCCAGTCGGCGATGGCGTCGCTACGGTCCTTCATGGATTCGGTCTCGCGAAATGGAGAGGCAACCGAGCCGCAATCGAGATGGTCACGCCCGATAACAATGGGCGCTTTCACGTCACCTCGCGCCACCAAGTCGTTCAAGCGTTCTCCGAACAACGCCCGCTCGCCGTAGCCCAACCAGCAAATGCGCGCCGGCAGACCCTGGAATTTTACGTGCTTCCTGGCCAAGCGAATCCATCGGTTGAGGATGGCATTCTCGGGAAAGAGTTCGAGCACCAGGTCGTCTGTGCGGTGGATGTCAGCAGGTTCTCCGGAAAGCGCCACCCAGCGGAACGGCCCGCGGCCCTCACAGAACAGCGGGCGAATGTATGCGGGAACGAAGCCCGGAAAGTTGTAGGCGTCCTTCACGCCGCCGTGCTCGAAGGCCATGGTGCGGATGTTGTTGCCATAATCGAAAGTGGCGGCGCCGAGCTTCTGTAATTCGAGCATGCCGGTGACGTGCCGGGCGATGGAATCGTACGAACGCCTCAAGTATTCGTCAGGGCTATTTCGCCGAAGTTCCTCCGCCTCTTGCAGGCTCAGCCCTGCGGGGATGTAACCGTTCAGGGGATCGTGAGCGCTAGTCTGGTCGGTCAGAAGATCCGGCACCACGCCGCGCCGGGCGAGTTCGGGAATGACCTCCGCGCAATTTCCGATGAGCCCCACGGAGACGGGCTGCTTCTGCCGAACGGCGTTTTTCAGAATACGCAGAGCTTCGTCGAGGTCGTTGACGCAGATATCGCAGTAGCCGGTGCGAATGCGTCGCTTGATTTTGTCTCCGTCCACCTCGATACCCAGAAACGCCGCGCCGTTAAGCGTGGCGGCCAGGGGCTGCGCGCCGCCCATGCCTCCCATGCCGCCGGAGACCACCAATTTGCCGGCGAGGTCGCTCGCAAAGTGTTTTTGTGCGGCGGCGGCAAACGTTTCGTAAGTTCCCTGCAGGATGCCCTGCGTGCCGATGTAGATCCAACTGCCGGCGGTCATCTGTCCGTACATGATGAGGCCGAGGCGTTCCAGTTCGCGAAACTTCTCCCACGTCGACCAGTGCCCGACCAAATTGGCGTTGGCGATCAGGACGCGCGGCGCCCATTCGTGGGTTTTGAAGACACCCACGGGCTTTCCCGACTGCACGAGCAGAGTCTCGTCGTTTTCAAGGTCCTTGAGCGACTCCACGATGGCGTGAAAGCACGCCCAGTTGCGCGCCGCCTTTCCCGTGCCGCCGTAGATGATGAGATCCTGCGGGCGCTCGGCGACCTCCTCGTCGAGGTTGTTCATCAGCATTCGCATGGCGGCTTCCTGCTGCCAGCCTTTGCAGGTGAGGCTCGTGCCGCGCGGCGCGCGAACCGGCCGGTAGGCTTCTTCCGTTGAAATTGGTTTTTCCTCGTGAGTGGTGCGGGGCCTGGACATCCTCATGCCCTCCGGATTGAATCTTAGCCCAAGGCTGAAGAAAGCGAAAGGCGACGCCGACCCAGGAGACGTTCGTGCGAGATCCTTCGGTGAATGTCGTGCGGACCAACAAGATCGCGGTAGTTAGCCAGCGAAAGTCCTTTGGGCCTGGGGCTTGAAGGCGGAATTGTTGTGAGAAGACGCGCAACAATTCTTCGCTCGCTCCTTGGCGAGGGGGCGAGGTACCGACTGGCAGTAGTCCTCTTTTTCTCCCTTGCGCTTTCCCCCAACCCTCACTGCGGGCCCGAATCGGAGGACAACCGGGCAGAAGTACCCCATGCGGCGCCTGACCGCAGCTTGAATGGCATTTGAAAAACCAGATGCGGTGCCTTACTCTGGGCGTGCGTTTCCCAAGGAGGATTCCATGCGCGTTTCGCGTATTGTCGTGTTTGTCTTCCTGTTCTGTTTCCTGAGCTCGCTTCTGTACGCCGCGGACGTCACCGGAAAGTGGACGGGCGGCTCGGACGGAGGCCCGCGCTGGGTTTTCAACTTCAAATCCGAAGGCAGCAAGATAACCGGCACGATGGCGGGCTCGGACGGCAAGGAGCGTCCCATCAAAGAGGGTAAGCTGGAGGGCGATGCCATCTCCTTCTCCGTGGATTCGGAGTGGCAGGGTGAGGCCATCAAACTGGTTGTGAAAGGAAAGGTTGCCGGCGACGAGATGGAGCTTCGCATTGACAGAGATGACGGTGCCTGGGGCACCGACGCCGTCGTCAAGCGGTCGTCTGAATAGTGATTGCCGGGCGCGATAAGCCCGCCATTCTCGACGGGTCGCGGCCGGCATCAGGTGCTGGACCCTCCCCAGGGGCATGAGGGCTGCATCGCAATCGTTGGGCAGCGAATCGGAAGTTCGCGCCCCGCGCCGGCGCCGTGCGGCCAGCCCGGGCTGTGCTAAGATGGCCGGGGGCAGAAACCAAATCCGCTCCTGATTCTGACCGCATGGGCTCCAGCGAATTCCACACTCTTGCCGGCCTTTTCATCTCTGCCGTCGAGCAGCATCCCAAGCCGGACACCTTCCTTTCCAAATCCGCCGGGAAATACCAGGCAATTTCCTCTGTTGAAGCGATGCGGCAGGTCGCGGCGCTGGCGCAAGGGCTGGAACGCCTGGGGCTTGGGCGCGGCGACCGCCTGGCGATTCTTTCCGAGAACCGCCTGGAGTGGGCGCTCACCGACTACGCCGCGCTGGGGATGGGTGCGATTGACGTTCCCATCTATCCCACGCTGCTCGAGCCCGACATCGAATACATCCTGCGCGACTCGGGCGCGAGGGGAGTTGTGGTTTCTTCAGTAGTGCAAATCAAGAAGGTGCTGAAGGTCTTGCCCCGGCTGCCGGATTTGAGATTCATCCTCAGTATGGACCGTGTGAGCTTCTCCGGGTCGCACGCCCAGCATTGGCATCGCCTAGTGAAGGACTATATGAATGGCTCCCCCGATCCGGTCCCGGCCTTCCGACAGAAATCTTTGGAAGTCCGGCCGGAAGACGCGGCGACGCTTCTTTACACCTCCGGGACAATGGGAGAGCCCAAAGGTGTTGTCCTTACTCATGCGAACATCATCTCGAACGTCCAGGCCTGCCGAAATCTCTTCTCGTTTGGCCCCGAGGATATTGGATTCTCGTTTCTGCCCCTCAGCCACGTTTTCGAGCGGATGCTCGACTATTTTTATTTGTCGCGCGGGGTTTCCATCGCCTATGTGGAGAACCCGGACGCCATGCCGCAGAACCTGCTCGAAGTGCGGCCCACGGTGATGGCCGTGGTCCCGCGCGTTCTGGAGAAAATCCAGGAGCGGGTGATGGAGGCTGTCCGGCAGGCGCCGGCATTCCGCCAGAAGATGTTCCACTGGTCGGTCAAGGTTTGCCAGCGCCGCCTGCCATATGTTCTCGAGGGACGGATGCCGCCGCTGTTCCTTCGCCTGCAACACGCCGTCGCCGATCGACTGATCTGCTCCAAAGTTCGCCAGCGCATGGGCGACCGCTTGCGCATGATGATCTCCGGGTCGGCGCCCTTGCGGCCCGAGCTTGCGGAATTTTTCCACGCCATGGGTTTGCCGGTTTACGAAGGCTACGGTCTGACAGAGACATCGCCCGTTATTTCCGTCAACCACCCAGGCCGCATCAAGCTGGGTACGGTGGGTCCCATCATTCACGGTGTCGAAGTCAAGCTGGGCGAAGAGTTGGTGGACGAAGAGGGCCATGCTGGCCGGGAAATTCTGGTGCGCGGACCGAACGTCACACCCGGGTACTACAAACGTGACGAAGACAACCGCCAGGCATTTCACGAGGGTTGGTTCGCGACGGGAGACCTGGGGGCGGTTGACTCAGAGGGATTCCTCTCCATCACCGGCCGGAAGAAAAACCTGTTCAAGACCTCGGGAGGGAAATACGTCTCTCCCGAAAAGCTCGAGGGATTGTTCCAGGGCCACCCTTACATTGCGCAAATCCTGGTAGTGGGCGATGGCCGCCGCTTTGTCAGCGCTCTGATCGTGCCCAATTTTGAGCGATTGGAAGCGTTGGCTCGCGAGCGAGGCATCGCTATCTCGACGCGCACGGAGCTGGTCGCCAATGCGGAAATTCAATTGTTCATGACGCAGCAGGTGGAGGAGGCGACGCCCCGGCTCGCCCCTCACGAAAAGATCCGCCAAGTGACTTTGTTAACGCATGAATTCACGATTGCGGCCGGGGAGCTGACCCCCACACTGAAAATCCGGCGAGGAGTCGCGGAGGAAAGATATCACGACGTGATCGAAGAAATGTATCGCCGCTCCAGCCCGGAACGCCCCCTCGTCTCGACGCCTTCGCAGAAATAGCGCCTCAGCACGCCACTTGGCCTCTTGACGTTTCGGCCTGATTCAGGGCAACTCTTTGATCCGGATCTTGCGGAACTCCGCCAGCGCGTCGTGGCCCAGGAATCCGATGTGCCCCTTGGTGCGCGCCAGTCCCGGGTGCTTCTTGAGGACCGCGGGATCTTTGACGTCGTCGAGATTTGCCTCCACGATGACGTGGCCGTTTACGGTCACCTTGATGTGCCGGCCGTCGGCGAGGATTTCTTCTTCGTTCCACTCCCCGGCCTTCTTCAGGAAGCCGCGCTTGGCGGGAACGACGTCATAGATGGAGCCGTGGTATTGCGCGGGGCGCAGGTCCTTGTACTGGGGCGCGTCGTTGTCGAGGATTTGGATCTCCATCCCCACGTAGGCGACGTCGCCTTCCAGCGGCGTCCGAATGCCCACCCCGTTATTGCCCCCGGGCTCGACCCGGAATTCGAAGCGGAAAGCGAAGTTGCCATACTCCTTCTCGGTGAGAAGATTGCCGCCGCCATCCTTCGGGCAGACCAGCAGGCCGTCCTTGACGACATAGCCAGGGCCGTGCCCACCGACCAGCGTCCAACCTTTCAGCGTCTTCCCGTCGAAGAGGGAAACGAACCCGGCCTCCGGGGCCGCGAGGGCGGGCAGAGCTAGAAGCAGAGCCAAAGCGAAGAGCAGATAATTTTGTCTCATCATAGCCTTATCCTTTATCACGGTCCGGCTGTCCTTGCAACCGTGCCGTCGGTTGCGCGTCAGCGGCCAGGCGGCTTGAATCGTACTCCTCTCCTGTGCAGGATTTGCTTTCCCGGTGCTCAGCGACTAGAATGGCTTGGGTGATCCCGTAGGATCGCCTGGGGTAGGAGGAGGGGCCTGCCCCCCCCTCATTTTTGGGAGTTTCAGATGCATAACGACGTCCTGCGAATTGCGGGTAGGGAATTCCGCTCGCGCCTAATTGTGGGCACGGGGAAATACCGAAACTTCCAGGAAATGGTGCGCGCCCACGAGGCGTCGGGCGCCGAAATCGTCACCGTGGCCGTTCGGCGCGTGAATTTGACGGACCGCACCAAGGAGTCGATGCTCGACTACATCGACACCAAGAAATTCTTCATCCTGCCGAACACCGCCGGCTGCTACTCGGCCGAGGAGGCCGTCCGCGCCGCGCGCCTGGGGCGGGAGGTGGGACTCTCGAACTGGGTGAAACTGGAAGTCATCGGCGACGAAAAAACGCTCTTCCCCGATAACTTCGAGCTGGTCAAGGCCACCGAGACCCTGGTGAAAGAGGGTTTCGTGGTGATGCCCTACACGAACGACGACCTCATCTCCGCGCGGCGGCTCATCGACGCCGGCGCCGCTGCTGTGATGCCTCTCGGCGCGCCCATCGGTTCCGGGCTGGGCATCCAGAATCCCGCCAATATCCGCATCCTGCGCGAAATGATTACCAGCGTTCCCTTAATCGTCGACGCCGGAGTCGGCACCGCCTCGGACGCCGCCGTGGCCATGGAACTCGGCGCCGACGCCGTGTTGATGAATACCGGCATCGCCGGCGCGCAGGACCCCGTCCTCATGGCCGAGGCCATGAAACATGCCGTCCTCGCCGGCCGCCAGGCCTACCTCGCCGGCCGCATGCAGAAAAAGTTGTATGCAACAGCCTCCAGCCCGCTCGAAGGAGTGGTTAGGTAGCGCAGACCTGTCCTTTAAGTCTACGGCTCTTCGCGGGTGGTGCCCCCGTCGCCTTTCTTGTGATGGGCGTGGGGCGGCGAACGTTCGCCGCGGGGCGTCATACGAAATAATCATCGATGCCTAATTCGTTTTACGCTATACTTTGAGCGGCAGGTTTATATGGACACCGTCAAAGTCTCGCCCAAGTATCAAGTCGTCATTCCCCGCCGGGTACGGCGCGAGCTGGGGATTCGCCCCGGGCAAAGAATTCGCGTTTTGCTTTACCAGGGACGCCTGGAATTCATCCCGCTTAAAAACATGAAAAAGATGCGAGGTTTTCTCGAGGGGATCGACACCACTGTCGAGCGTGAGCCGGACCGCGCATGAACCTCGTAGACTCCTCTGGCTGGCTGGAGTATTTCGCCAACGGGCCGAACGCGGACTTCTTCGCTCCGGCGATTGAAGGGGCGGCAAAGCTCGTGGTTCCGACGATCTGCCTCCTGGAAGTCTTCAAGCGAGTTCTCCAGCAACGCGGTGAGAGCGACGCGCTCAGAGCCGTGGCGCAGATGCAGCAGGGTCAGGTTGTGGAACTCGGCAGTTCGCTGGCTTTGAGTGCCGCCAAGATCGGCTACGATTTGAAATTGCCCCTGACAGACAGCGTGATTCTTGCTACCGCCCGCGCCTGTGATGCAGTGATCTGGACTCAGGACGCCGATTTCGCGCGGATCAAAGGTGTGAAGTACGTGGCGAGGCGCGCCCGTTAACTGCGCGGTTCACGATGTGGTGGCTGGTCGGATGGATTTCAGCGCAGCAGGGTTTTCGACGGTCGAAAGGTCGCCGATTTCCTCGCCCAGGTAGGCGTCGCGGATGGCGCGGCGGACGATTTTCCCGCTCAGTGTTTTGGGCAATTCCTTGACCACGTGAATGGCGCGGGGGCGGAAGGCTGAGCCCAGGGACTTCGCGACCTGGCCCTTCAACTGTCCGGTCAGAGCGGACCCGGCTTCCGCGCCGGCTTTTAGAACCACAAACGCCACGATGCGCTCCCCGGTAAGCTCGTCGGGGACGCCCACGACCGCGGCTTCCGAAACGCTGGGGTGTTCGAGCAGCGCCTGTTCGACCTCCGCCGGGCCCACCTTGCGTCCCGCGACGTTAAAGGTCTCGTCGGCGCGGCCGTGCAAGTACCAGCAGCCGTCCTCATCCACACTTGCCCAGTCGCCGTGGTACCAGACGCCCTTCCAGCGCGACCAGTAGGTCTCAATGTAGCGCTCGGAGGCGTTCCAGAGACCGCGGGTCATCGAAGGCGACGGCCGAGTGCAGACCAGATATCCTTTCTTTCCGCGCACCGGGTGTCCATCTTCATCGAAGACCTCCGTGGCCATCCCAGGCGCCGGGCCGCCCAGCGTGCAAGGCTTGAGCGGCTGAATGGGCAGCGGGAAGAGGAAGCAACCGATAATCTCCGTCCCGCCGGAGATGTTGATAATCGGACAGCGGCGCCCGCCGACCTTCTCAAAGAACCACATGTACGACGTCTCATCCCACGGTTCGCCGGTTGAGCCGAGCAGGCGCAGTGAGCTCAAATCGTGGCTCTTGACCAGATCCTGATTTCTCCCCATCAACAGGCGAATGGCGGTGGGAGAGATGCCGAGCGTCGTGATGCGGTGGCGGGCGATCATCTCCCACAGGCGGTCGGCTTTGGGGAAGTCAAAGGCGCCGTCATAGAGAAAGATGCGCCCGGCGAAATGGTGATTTCCCATGATGGTCCACGGTCCCATCATCCAGCCGACATCGGAGAGCCAGAAGAAGAGGTCGTCGGGCTGGCGATCGAACCCCAGGAATATTTCCTTCGCGGTTTGCACGAGCGCTCCGGCGTGGGAATGCACGGCGCCTTTGGGTTTGCCGGTGGTCCCCGAGGTGTAGAGGATGAGCGCCTTGTCTTCGGAGTCGAGGGGAAGGGAATCGAGCGAAGCGGGCTGGTCCTTGACCAAATCGTGCCACCAGACGTCACGGTCGGAAACCCACGGGACGGCTTCGCCCTTGTACCGGTAGACGACGACCCTCTCGATGGACTCGACCTTGAGCACAGCCTGGTCGATTTTCTCTTTCAACGGAATCAGCTTGCCGCGCCGCTGGAGGAAGTCGGCGGTAAAGAGAACTCGCACCCCGGAGTCTTTCAAGCGGGTCGCAATGGCTTGGGGGCCGAATCCGGAAAAAATCGGGACCACGATCAGCCCCAGCTTGAAACACGCGTAAAGAATGGTGACCACTTCGGGCACCATCGGCATGGAGAGGGCAACGCGGTCGCCTTCCACCAGCCCGAGCCCTTTGAGAGCGTGGGCCAGGCGGCTCGCCTCGGCGTAGAGTTCCGCAAAAGTCAGGATTCGTTGCGCGCCGTCTTCGCCCTCCCACACGATGGCCGTGCGGGTGGCGGCGGAACCTCGCGCGTGCCGGTCGAGACAATTCCAGGCGATGTTGAGCTTTCCGCCCACAAACCACCGCGCCCACTCCGGGCCTTGCGAGGTGTCCAAAACCTTCTCGTAAGGCGCGTCCCAATCGACCTTGATTTCTTTGGCGAGCTCGCCCCAGAACTTCTCGGGATTCTCCCTCGAAAAGCGCAGGAACTCTTCGCGGTCCGTAAAGCCGAGCCGCTTCATGAACCTGTAGACGTTGGTCCTTTCGATGAAGTCGCGGGTTGGTTCCCAGATCCACTTGGGTCCGCTCATAAGCCCTGACACACCATTCTAGCCAAGGATGCCCGCAGTTTTCCTCTCTTTTCCGCTGGGGAACATGTGTTTGCAGACGGATGTGGTCGTCGTTTCGAGAATCTCCGCGAGGAGAGCGGAAAAATTACGCGAATTGCCGACCGGCGCCTCAGGATCAGTGACAGACCGGTGTTGAGTTACCGTTCAATCGCCGACCCTCCAGCCTGGCCGTTTCACCGGGCGGAGCGTGCCGCGAATTCGATTTCCCAGTTCACAACTTCCTGCTGGCCTTCGAAGCTGAGTTTCGTCGAATTCCCAGTCACTTCGTGGTGCGTCGGGACTTCGCGATTCTCCTTCGTCAAGGCTCGCACGCGGGAGACCGTAGCCCCCTCGGGAACATGGACCCAAAGTGTGTAGTCCTCTCCCGGCACCGTTTGCGACGAACCGCCCAGGGTGTTTCGCGACGAATCCCACGTCAAATCCTGAATTGACAAAGCACCGGTGATATGACGGGAAGTCCCGATCAGCTGGGGGTGATTCAACAAGGGATGGATCAGCAACACCCGTGTGTCATGCGGTTCGATCTGGACATCCATCTGACCCTTGAAGACCCCGAGCGGCTTCTGGGCCCAGAAATCGAAAACGACGTAGGAAGAATCAGCGTCGAGTCCCAGTTTGCCGGCAAAGGAAAGCTTTCGACTCGCCGTCTCGCTGCGCCAGTTGGTGAGCCCGACCACGTCGTAAACGCCCGACTTCGCGTTCACCTTGAGGTCCAGGATCTCCGGGTAGTTGTGGATGTAGTAGTCGGGCCGAACCTGCTTGAAGCGGTCCCATTGCATGTCCGTTCCGCGGCTGAAGAGGTCCACCGGAAGGATGGGCATGGTGGGCATCGTCATCTTCAGGAGGCGGACTCTTTCCTCCGGCAGCTCGGGGAGAACGCTGGCCAGAGGGTAGACCACACCCGTCAGGGCAACGTAGGTGACCAGAGTCCGGGCCTCGGGCATCGTGGTGCCGAAACCAACCATGGGGTCTTCACGCGTGCGGGCGGTCCGGACGAAGCTGGGATATCTTTTCCGGCTTGCTTCCTCCACGCTCATCGGCGGCTCCACATCGATTCCCTCTCCCGGCATCAGGTAGACGACCATGTGGTTCAAGAAAGCGTTGGCGTTGATAGAGCTGAAAAGCGCGTACATCCCCTGCCAACTGTTGTAGACGTCGTGCCCGTTGAAAAACGAGTTGAAATAGCCGTTGCCATTCAAGGGCGTGCCGGCCGGGCAGCCCTCGATGAAGGTTTTCGGCCCGACCGTCTCCCGGATCAGCTTTAGCCTGTTTCGATACGCGACGATGGGATCGACGGACTTGTCGTAGAGTTTGTCCCGGTCGACGCCCGGGGCGTATTTGGGGACGGCGTGCTCGCCGTCAAACTTGTAGTACTCGAAGCCCCAGTCGCGCAGAGTGGTGAACTCCTTTTTGAGGAATTCGAGCACCTGAGGATTCGTGGAATCGAGGGTTGGGGTGTTGTAATCGAGGATGATTTTTCCCTGCTTGTCGCGAAGATACCACTCGGGATGCTCCTCCACCGCCCCCGCATAGGCATTGGGGACGAGCCACAAGCCCGGCCGCAGGCCTTTGGATTTGATGTAGTTCGTCAGCCACTGCGGTCCGTGGGGAAATTTCGTTTGGTCCCAATTCTCGATCCAATAATGTTTCCCGTTCTCGCCCCGGTCGTATCCGTCGTCCAACTGGACATACTCGAAGCCGTAGGGCTTGAGGTTTTCCGCGAGCCAGTCCGTGTTGCGGACAATATCCTCCTCGCGGACGTTGCTGTAGTAGCTGGTCCAACTGCACCAGACGACGGGTGCCTTGCTGAAGTACGAATCGTCAAAGGGAATGTAGAAAGGAACGCCCAGACTCTTGGTGTAGTAGTCGGGAATAAGTCGCACCAGCGCATTTCCGGGCACAGGGATCGTGGCGTCGAGGAGGTCTGAGTTCTGAGGATCGCGCTGCATAACCGCATGCTCCGGAAAGGTGATTGCCGTGTCGGTTTTGCGGTCGAAGAGACTGTGGAGATGCGAACCCGCCACCTGCCCCAAAGCAAAGTACATACATTCGGGATTTCGTCGGGGAAGGTAGGACTGGTTCCAGGTCTCGCTGCCGCCATAACTGTGGACCACTTCGTTGGTTCCCACCCAATCGACGGGAACTCCTTGAGGATCCAATACACGCGCCACGATGCGGTCCATCGTGGACGGCACTTTGGCGGTCAGCACCGCGTTCGTGGCGGTACTGGAAATCTTCAAGGCGTTTGGCATCACTTCGAAGGCCCAAGCGGTGGGAGGTTGACTCGTATGAATGGTCAGTTGATTCTCCCCCTGCTTCTCGGCAGACCAGCCCTTTAACAAGCTCAAGCCATGCTCGCCGCGAAGATAGAGTTGGAGATCCTTCAATACAACTCCCAGCTTGTCATGAGATACGCTGAGGACACCCTGCTCGGTGTCAGCGACGACGGTCCAGGCATCACCGGCGACGGAAACTTGGTTCGGTGTTTCCGCCCAGGCTTTTGGAATAGCCAGGAAAACCAACATTAATGCGGAGATGAATCTGGTCATTTCTCCCTCCCTGTTCGGTTTCTTTCATGGGATTCTGCGTTTTTGTTCTCACCGTCTTACTGCTTGGGCGGCGCCTCTCTGGCGGTGGAGGACGGTTCATCCTTGCGGTCTTTTTCCGGCAGGACGTAGA
>DATKYV010000172.1:0-15790 GCA_035528275.1 Terriglobia bacterium
CGGCGAGATAACGCGAAGGAGCCATTCCGAATCCTCAGCCGGAACCTCACGACCGGAGAAGAAAAGCAACTCTACACAGGTGACCCCGAATCTGGCAGCCTCAGCATCTCCCTATCTCCTGACGGTAGGTGGCTGGCTTTCATCAACCTGGACAAGAAAAAAGTCCTGCGAGTCATGCCCGCAAGCGGCGGCGACCCAAAGGAGCTGCTGCGATTCGAGGAAGAGAGGAGCTACTCTGGATTTATCGAATGGACCGCCGATGGGAAGTACATCCTCTTCCCAAGGCTGCAACCCGGGAAAGATAATCTGCGGTCCTTGTGGCGGATTGCCGCAGATAGTGGGGAACCTCAACAACTCAACCTGGTGATGGCCGGCTTCGAAGACCTGAGCGTTCATCCAGACGGGGAACATCTCGCTCTTTCCTCGCCTGGTTTCACGATGAAGCGTCCGTCGGTCTGGGTCATGGAAAACTTCCTGCCGCCCGCACTGGCTCGTCCGAGCGCCACGACGCTAACGGCTCGCCGGTTAGAGAATCCACCGGCGGACGCCCCGATGGGCGAAGTTTCACCGGACGGCCGGTACCTCTCCTTCATGGACTGGCAGACGGGCGATCTTGCCCTTCGGGATCTCCAGACCGGCAAGGATCGCCGGCTTACGAACGAGGGCACTGAAGGGCAAGAGAATCCCACAGTTTCCCAACAGGCTTATGAGTCGACTTGGTCACCCGATGGCAAGTCGATTGCCTATGCCTGGTACATCGGGTCTGGTGCAGAGGCGCGTGTTCAGTTGAGGGTCGTCGGACTTGACGGCGGCAAGCCTCGAGTCCTTTCTCATTACGATAGTGCAGAGGAGTTGGGAAGCTTCGATTGGTCACCCGATGCAAAGCAAATCCTGGCAATTCTCTCGCGGAAAAATGGGCCGCGCCAGATGGCGCTGGTCTCCACCGCGGATGGCTCCACCCGGGTGCTTACCGACATAAAGAGCGAGATCTTTCCCACAACCATGCGCTTCTCACCTGATGGTCGCTACGTCGCCTACGACCTCCTGCCCGACGAGACGTCTCCGGAACGAGACATCTACCTGATGTCGACTGACTCCGGGCAAGTAACCCCATTGATCCAGCATCCCGCCGACGACTACCTGCTCGGCTGGTCGCGGGATGGCCAATGGATCGCCTTCGCCAGTGATCGGACAGGCGCCCTCGGCTTGTGGGTAGTCGGCATGTCCGGCGGGAAAACCCAGGGCGAGCCGCTACTGGTAAAGCCTGGTATCGACCGCATCCTGCCCATGGGCCTGACGCGCCAAGGGGCACTCTATTATGGCGTGGTCAGGGCGACCGAGGACGTCTACATCGCCGACCTCGACCCCAAGACCGGAAAGGTCACCGGCACACCCAGGAAGGCGATTGAGCAGTACGAAGGAGGGAATTTCTCACCTTCCTATTCTCCCGATGGGAAGTATCTGGCCTACGTGTCCAGGCGCGGCAACTCACCTTATCCGACAAACAGGGGCAATGCACTCTGCATTCGTTCCCTGGACACGGGGCAGGAGCGAGTTTTCTACAGGGAGATTTGGAGACTGGGGCTCCGATACATTGGCGGGCCCCAATGGTCTCCGGACGGCCGGTTTATCAGCTTCGGCGGTTCGGAAGGTATCTCGATAACGGGCGTTTACCGCATCGACCTGGAGACGGGTGAGACCACTCCTATCCTTCGCTGCGGCGCGGATGAGCGGCTCACGGGGGGCGCATACGGTCCTGATGGGAAGTACTTCTTTGCGCGCGGAAACACCAAGGAGGGTTTCTCGCAGATCGTGGTTCGCGACCTCGAATCCGGCGAAGAGCGGGAGCTGTATCGGTTCCCCACGCTTGAAAGAGGAATCGGAATAGCGCTTTCCCCGGATGGCCGCTGGCTCTCCCTCGACGGGTGGGGCGGAGTGAGATCCCTGAGGATCATGCCGGCCTCGGGTGGAGATGCGAGGGAGCTTTGGAGCTTCGGGGAAACGAAACGGGGAACGCCAGGTGGCAATCTCACGTGGACCCCCGATGGGCGATACATCGTGTTCAGCGCCCCGCAGCCGTCCGACTTGCGCATCTGGGATCTGTGGCGGATACCCGTCGAGGGCGGCAAGCCTGAGAAGATAGGATTGCAGAAAATGTGGGGCATAGGGAATCTGACGGTCCACCCTGACGGACGACGGATTGCCTTCGCCAACAGGGGAGGCGCCTCCTCGGACTCTGAAGTCTGGGTGTTGGAGAACTTCCTGCCGCCCGCGGGAAGCTCGAAATAAGGATCGCATTGGGGAGGGGGTGGGAGAAGGAGCGCTCGCTCCCCTCCCCAGCCTCTTGCTGCAAGACCACGCGCTTGGATTCGAAGAAGACTCAAGTCTCGAATTAGAGGCAGAAAGCGATGGGCCCGGAATTGGCTGACGCGGCAACCGTGCTTGAGATATACGAAGCCTTCCTCACTGTGTTGGTTTGGCTTCTGGTGGGCCTCGGCTGTCTTGCTTTGCTCGCTTCGGCGATGCCGCTCGTTCTGGAACGTCACACTCCGCGCCGCGTGGGACGTCCATCCCCTCAGCGTTGACCTCAGGGCAGGTCCAAGCGCGAAGCGAGCGATTCGCTTCGCCCTCGCTCCTTCCCGTTCACAGAACCGGCTCGGTGAGGACTCCATGCTCTCAAGTCCTCGGCAAGCGAGACCAAAAGTCTCCGGAGTCGCGTCCGCTCGCAGGCGCTGAAGCCGCGTGATGCGATTCGGGGAGTTGGATGGGCCCAAACCAGCGACAATTCCTCACAGCGTTTGGCCTCTTGACACATTCTTGACCGAATCTCAATTCCGCCCTGACGCTGGGGGCTATAATGCAACCAACGCCAGCGAACGAGCGGACCAATGTGGCTGAGAAAGTGGTTTCAACCGCCACGCCACCTGTTAGGCCTGTTTCTGGGCATCACGCTTGTGCTTGCCGTGGCCCTGGCTTGGCTCAGCAGCCGCCTCTTCGAGCAGGACCGTCAGCTCGAGCGCCAGCAGATTCAGCAGCGTTTGAACCATGCGGCCGACTTGATTGGAGCGCGGCTGCTTCGCGAGCTTTCGAACGGGCAGGAACGGTTGGCTGATCTGCTCGCCCTCTCGGACGCCCCGTTGGCTGCCCAGGCGCAAGCCCAAGCCGATGCGCTGGGGTCAAACGCCGCCATCGTGGTCCTCAGCCGGCGCGGCTTTGAATGCTTCCCCGAAGGGCGCTTGCCCTACTACCCTGCCTTGGCCGCCCCCGAGGAACCGTCGCCGAGTGTATTCGCGGCGGGTGAAGCTCTTGAATTCCAGCAAAAAGACTACGCCATGGCTGCCGCCACCTTCCGCAAGCTGGCGACGTCGAAGAATGCGTCGATCCGCGCGGGAGCGTTGCTCCGCCTGGCACGCAATCTTCGCAAGGGGGGCCAATCTGAGGCGGCGTTGGCTGTCTACGGCGAACTGGCCGAATTAGGTTCCACTTCCGTAGGGGGATTGCCCGCAGAGCTTCTGGCGCGTCACTCGCGGTGCGTTTTGCTTGACCAATTGGGCCGCCACAGCGAACTCCAGGCTGAAGCCGGCACGCTTTATACCGCTCTCGACGACGGTCGGTGGCGCTTGACGCGCAGCGCCTATCGTTACTACGCGCAGGAAACTCGCCGCTGGTATACCCCCGACCCGGAGCTGCAAACCAAAGAACTGGACAGCGCGGCGCTCGCAGCGGCTGCGGAGTTGCTATGGGAAAGATGGCAACGTGTGTCGGAGGGCAACGCGCATTCCTCCGGCCGCTCCAGCGTTTGGCTCCACGACCGACCTGTTTTGCTGATGTGGCAGAGCACGCCGCGGCGGATGGTGGGTCTGGTCGCCGGCGGGGGGCACCTGGAGGAGACGTGGCTGCCAGCCGTGCAGCCTATCATTGACCGCCAGGGGGTTCGCGTGGCGCTGAGCGACTCCGAGGGGCACACGGTTGTGGGCAATCTTGAGGGTGCCACATCCCAGCAGGCTCTGCTCACTCCTGCCGACACGCAACTGCCGTGGACCGTGCATGTCATCCCGGCCGACCCCGGTGCCGACAGCGCCCAGCTCGCCGGCCGGCGGCGCTTGATGGTGGTGGGTCTGGTTCTGGTCGCTATCCTGGTGGTCGTGGGCAGCTATTTCGTTTCCCGCGCCGTGACACGCGAACTGGAAGTCGCGCGCCTGCAATCGGACTTCGTTTCAGCGGTCTCGCACGAGTTCCGTTCGCCCCTGGCTTCCATAAGGCAGCTGAGTGAGTTGCTCTCTGACGGTCGCGTGTCCTCAGACGACCGTCGCCGGCAGTATTACCAGGCGCTACGCCGGGAGAGCGAACGCCTGCATCGCCTGGTCGAAGGACTCTTGGATTTCGGGCGGATGGAGGCCGGGGCGCGCGAGTACCGGTTCGAGACGCTTGATCCCGCCGCGCTGATCCAAAGCGTGGGTCGGGAATTTGCTGAGGAAGTCGCGGAACGCGGCTACACGCTTCAACTCCAGGCGGATGGCTCGCTTCCAGCCATTTGCGCCGACCGCGAGGCCTTGAGCCGGGCCCTGTGGAACTTGCTCGACAATGCGGTCAAATACTCCCCGGGGTGTAAGACGGTCTGGGTTGAGGCGACCCAAGTTGACAACCGCCTGGCAATCCGCGTGCGCGACCAGGGTCTTGGCATCAGTCCCGATGAGCAGCCGCAGATCTTCAAGAAATTCGCCCGTGCGGCCAGTGCCGATGCCGCCGGCGTGAAGGGTACAGGGCTGGGGCTCGCCATGGTGCAGCACATTGTTGCCGCCCACGGCGGAGAGGTCCGGGTTGAGAGCCAGCCGGGCGAAGGCAGCACGTTCACGATCCTGCTGCCGACGGCGAAGGAGTGAAGATGGCGCGTATCCTGGTGGTGGAAGATGAACCCAATCTCGCCCTGGGGCTTGAAGACGACCTGAAGCTTGAAGGCTACGACGTGGAGGTGGCCCGCGACGGAGAGACGGCCAGCCGTCGCGCGCGGGAGCAGGCGTTCGATCTGATCATCCTCGACATCATGCTGCCTCGCCGGGACGGCTTCGAGGTGTGCCGCGACATCCGCCGCGCCGGGCTGCGCACCCCCATCATCATGCTCACCGCCAAGACCCAGGAGTCCGACAAGGTGGCGGGCCTGGACCTCGGCGCCGATGATTACGTGACGAAGCCGTTCAGCCCGCGCGAACTCCGGGCGCGCGTCAAAGCACTACTTCGGCGCGCGGCGAATGACGCGCCCGAGCTGTATCGATTCGGAGAAAACGAGCTCGATTTCAGCCGCTGCGAGCTGCGCTGCTCCGGCAAGCCGCAGGAATTGACACCACTGGAGTTCAAGTTGCTCGCGGCCTTTATTCGCCACCGCGGCCGCGCCCTCACCCGCGAGCAGTTGCTCGACGAAGTCTGGGGCCGCGAGATCGCCGTCACCGATCGGGTCATCGACACGCACATCACCAACCTGCGGAAGAAGATCGAGCCAAAGGCTTCCGAGCCCCAGTTCATCGTCAGCGTGCGCGGTGTCGGCTATCGATTCGACGGCTGATCGGCCACTGTCAGGAGGAGGAGAGACAGACTTCCCCGAATCTTGACAATTCCTCCATGACCGCCTCACACGCGCCAGCTACCCTGCTGGCAGTTTGAATGGAGGTGAGTGCAATGAGAATCCCTATCAACCTTCCGCAAGCCGGCGTGATCCTCGGCGCGCTGCTCGTTGTGGGTCTGCTTACAGGACAGTTGGCGATGCCGCAGAATAACGATCAGGCTGAAGTGCTCTTCCAATCCGCCATGAACAAGGAATTGGTGAGCGGGGAGCTGGAGCAGGCAATTGACATCTACAAGAAGATTGTGGCGTCGTACAGCAACAATCGCCCGGTGGCCGCCAAGGCCTTACTCCAGATCGGCCAGTGCTACGAGAAGCTAGGCAAAGACGAAGCCCAGAAGGCCTACGAGCGGCTCGTGCGCGAGTACCCCGACCAGAGCGAGGCGGCCGCCGAGGCCCGTACTCGCCTCGCCGCGCTGCGCAAGCCCGCAGTCAGGGAGTCGGGCATGGCAACCCGAAGGGTCTGGGCAGGCCCTTACGTCGACATTGAGGGGTCAGTATCCTCTGACGGGCGCTACCTTTCATATACCGATTGGGAGACGGGAGATCTAGCTCTTCGCGATCTGGAAACCGGAAAAAATCGCCACCTCACCAAAAAGGGCTCCTGGTATGAGTCCTCGGAGTATGCCGAGTTTTCCGCAATATCGCCTGATGGCAGGCAGGTCGCTTATGGTTGGTCCAACAAGGATGACTTCTGCGACCTGCGCCTCATCGGGGTCGATGGTTCCAAGCCACGGGTTCTGTATGGCGACAGGCACCTGGATTGGATCCAGCCCGCCGGGTGGTCGCCGGACGGGAAACATATTCTGGCGACCTTCTTCGGAAAAGACGGCACCAACCAGATCGTGTTCGTTTCCGTGGCGGACGGCTCGGCACGCGTTCTGAAGATGTTGGGGTGGCGAATGCCCGTGAAGCCCGCCCTTTCGCCGGACGGGCGCTATGTCGCCTATGACTTTCGTCCGCAGGAAGATTCTTCCCAACGGGACATCTCGCTGCTCTCAACCGACGGGAAGCGGGAAACCGCTCTGATCGAGCACCCGGCCAACGACCTTTGTCCGGTGTGGACACCCGACGGAAAGCGCATCCTGTTTTCCAGTGACCGCACGGGAAGCCTGGGGGCCTGGGTTATTCAAGTGGCCGACGGCAAACCGCAGGGACCGGCCGAACTCGTCAAGCAAGACCTGGGGAAACGCATCCTGCCCATGGGAATCACGCGAGAGGGTAGCCTCTACTACGGCCTCGAAACAGGGATGATGGATGTCTACACCGCCTCGCTCGACTTCAAGACTGGGAAGCTGCTGGGGGCGCCGAAGAAGGCCACCGAGCGCTTCGTCGGATCGAATAGTAGCCCGGACTGGTCCCCCGACGGACGACACCTTGCATACGTCTCGCATCGGGGCACTATGTGGCAGGGTTCCTTCGTCGTCTGCATTCGGTCACTGGAGACCGGTGAGGAACGTGACCTTTCCCCGAAGCTATCCTACATATTCACTCCACGCTGGTCTCCGGATGGGCGGTCCATTCTTCTCTTGGCCCGCGACGCAAAGAATCGCCACGGTCTCTACCTGATGGACGTCGAATCGGGCACCGTCACCCCAGTGGTGCAGAATCGGGAGGGTGTAGAAGTAGGATGGACTCGGCCCACGTGGTCCCCCGACGGCAAAGCGATCTTCTATGTGCGGCAGGAGCCAGGCAATAAAAAGACCAGCCTCGTGGCCCGCGAACTCGAAACCGGTCAGGAGAAAGAGGTCTATCGCGCGCCTGCTGGCGTTTCTGTGCACGGCTCCGCCGTATCGCCAGACGGTCAGTGGGTAGCCTTTCGATCTTTTGACCAGGCGACAGGCGTGGTCGCTATGGAAATAGTGCCCACCAGTGGGGGGTCATCCCGCGAACTCATCAGAGTGGAGAAGGGGGAGAACATCCCTGGCTTCACTCCGCTGGAGTGGACGCCTGATGGACGGCAGGTGCTTTTCACCAAGGGGGGCAGTGACCCGCAGGATCTCAAGTTTGAGCTCTGGCGGGTTGCGGCGGAAGGTGGTAAAGCCCAGAAGGTGGAGCTGGCAATGGATGGCCTCCGCGACGTGCGTATTCATCCTGACGGGCATCGCATCGCCTTTTCGGCTGGCCAACCCACGAACGCAGAGGTCTGGGTCATGGAGAACTTCCTGCCTGCGCTCGAGGGCAGCTCGAAATGAGGATGGTGTTGGGGAGGGAATTGATGAGAGTAACTGTGCTCGCTTCCCTCCCCAAGATTCTTGCTACGAGATCACGTGCTCGGAGCCGAAAGAGAAGACTCAAGGCTTGAATGAGAGGCGGAAAGCGATGGGCCCGGAATTGGCTGACGCGGCAACCGTGCTCGAGATCTACCAAGCCTTCCTCACTGTGTTGGTTTGGCTTCTGGCGGGCCTCGGCTGTCTTGCTTTGCTCGCTTCGGCGATGCCGCTTGTTCTGGAACGTCACGCTCCCCGCCGCATACGACGTAACTCCCCTTACCATTGACCCAGATCAAACCCGAAAGCGGAGTGAGCCCACCGTCTTGCCCCCGGTTTTGTCCTCACTGCGAACACCCGTCCGACAGGCAAAATGACCCACTGAAGGATTGAATTAACTTGACATCGGCCGCAGGGGGCGAAGCGAATCGTTCGCTTCGTCCCCGCACACTTGGCGTTCGCCGCGCCGTGGGTGGATCGCTTTGGCGCAGCAGACCATCCCGGTGGTTGGTGCAGTCTAGGGCGCGGTTAGCGCTCCAGCTTGAAGCCGATCTTGAGCGTCACCTGGAACTCTTCGACTTTGCCTTCCGCGATGCGGCCGCGCTGCTCGACGACCTCAAACCAATCCATGCGGCGGATGGTCTTGGCCGCCTCCTCCACCCCCGCCTTCACCGCCTCGGCAAAGCTCACACTCGACGTGCCCACGATTTCAGTGACCTTATAGACTCCCGGCATTTGACGATGCCTCCTCTCGATAGGATTGCACCCATGCATTCTACTGCCAAAATGCGGTGTCGCGACATTTTGCCAACCGCCCTCCCCCTAACATGGCCCCGGAATCAAAAGGGCTGAAATTTTCCCTGGGAAGCCCTATATTGAGCCGTTGAACTCATAACCGAATTGCCCGCGGAGGACTCTTATGGTTGATGTCGTGACATTTGGGGAAGCGATGATTCGCCTCGCGCCGCCCAATTACCAGCGACTGGAGCAGACCAATTCTCTCGATGTCCAGGTCGGCGGTGGGGAGTTGAACGTCGCGGTAGGCGCGAGCCGGCTGGGACTGAAGAGCACCTGGGTTTCGCGATTGCCCAAGAACCCGCTCGGCCGCTTAATGTTGAATCGCGTGCGTCAGGCGGGTGTCGACACCTCGCACATCGTTTGGGCGGATGGCGGAAGATTGGGATTGTACTTTGTGGAATTCGGCGCCGCGCCTCGCGCCAGCTCGGTGCTCTACGACCGTGCGCACTCGGCCATCAGCGCCATCCAGCCGGGCGAGGTGGACTGGAAGAAAGTCTTCGAAGGCGTCAAATGGTTTCACACCAGCGGCATCACGCCAGCACTGAGCGATTCGGCGGCGGAAGTCACGCGCGAGGCGCTACAGGCGGCCAAGAAGGCCGGCGCCACGGTGAGCTACGATCTTAATTATCGCGGCAAGCTTTGGTCGCCGGACAAAGCCCAGGCAATCCAGGAACCGCTGATGGAATACGTCGACGTGCTTATCACCACGGAAGAAGACACGGGCGTGGTCTTCAAGATCAAGGCGGAAGGCAAGACGGACGCCAAAGGTTTTGCGGAAGTCGCCGCGGAATCCTACAAGGACGTGGCGCGGCGGCTGGCGGAGAAGTTTCATTTCAAAGTTGTCGCCATCACCTTGCGCGAGAATCCGCTGGTGTGGCGCAACACCTGGACGGCCATCGCCTACGCTGACGGCAAGTTCTACGAAGACGTGAAGTACGACCTGGAGATTGTGGACCGCGTCGGCGGCGGCGATTCGTTCAGCGCCGGATTCATTTACGGATCGCTGGTGAAGAAATCCACCGAGGCCGGCGTGCGCTACGGCAACGCCTTCAGCGCCCTCAAGCACACCAACCCCGGCGATTTCAACTGGGCGACGCTCGAGGAAGTTGAAAAACTTCTGAAGGGCGCGAGCCTGCGCGTTGCGCGATGAAAGCAGTGACAAGTGACCAGGGGCAAGTGGCAAGCGAAAGACTTGTCTCGTCACTTGTCACTTTCCACTGGTCACTTCTTGATGGCCTGAGAGGGAGTGAATATGCCCTGGACACGAGAGAAGGCGTTAGCGTTGATTCGCGAAGTGGGCTTGGTGCCCATCGTGCGGACACCTTCCGCTGAGGATGCCTTTCGCGCCGCCGAAGCCATCATCGAAGGCGGCATCGGAATCGCCGAAATCACCATGACCGTCCCCAACGCCCTCCGTGTGATGGAGCGCGTGGCGGAGGCATTCGGGGACAAGGTGCTGCTGGGGGCGGGCACGATTCTCGACCCCGAAAGCTGCCGCGCGGCGTTGCTGGCGGGGGCGGAATTCATCGTCACTCCGTCGCTCGACACGCGGGTTATCGAGGTGGCGCGTCGCTACAGCAAACCGTGCATCCCCGGGGCATTGACTCCCACCGAAGTGGTCACAGCCTGGGGGGCGGGGGCCGACATGGTCAAGATCTTTCCCGCTGGGCCGGTGGGCGGGCCGGAATACATCAAGGCGCTGAAAGGTCCTTTTCCCCACATCGAGTTTGTTCCTACCGGCGGGGTCAGCCTGGAAACGACCCCGGCGTTCATCAAGGCGGGCGCGACGGCGGTGGCAGTGGGCGGAGAACTGGTGAACAATAAGGCGCTGCGCGAGGGAAAACTTGACGTCATCACCTCAAAGGCTCGCCAGTTCGTCGAAGCCGTGCGCGCCGCCAGAGCCGCCATGGGAAAGTAACCGCCGATGGGGTCAACGCATCTGGCCGTCTTACTGGTGGTTGCCATCCTGGGACTCAGCGCCCTCATTACCCAGGTCTTCGCCCGCGCCATGTACGTCACCTGCCCCGAGTGTCGCACCCTCAACGCCCGCCGCAGAACCCTCTGCCGCAACTGCGGGCAGGAGTTGCGGAAGGTCCCGAAGTAGTATCCTCCGACATAAAACCGGCGTTTTGCTGTGCCCTCATGAGGACGCACGTATGTCCTCGTTTGAGCGTTGAACGCCCCGGACGAGAAACCATGGGAACCGCGGCAACCTCCGCTGCGTATCAGAGATTGAGGACGCTGGCGTGACTTCGGGTGGAGTATTGCGTCAAAGATGAGGCGGCAAGCCTGTCCTCCTGAGTTTTGCCATGGCACAGGTGCTGGACGAAGAAAGACTCGCTGAACCAGGCAGCCAGAGTGGCGCGGGCGGAAAGTCTGCGAGGAAACAATCCCCCCACGCGCTTCTCCGCACACTGGTCCTCAAGGATGTCCACGACCTTGCCTTAACCCTGCGCTTCATGGCGGGCACGGTGCTGGCCGTGACCTTGGCCGCGCTCGCCGCCTATGTCGGCAGCCTCGACTACAACGCCCGCCTGGACAGCTACCAGACCAAGGTCAAGATCAACCGGGATAATTTGAGTCGGACTTCTGTGTACTCCTTTTTACGGCCCACCGCGGTGCGGCCGCCGGAGCCCTTGAGCATCCTCCACCGCGGGCTGGAGGGGCGGGTGGGCACCGATTTCGAAGTGTCCGTGGACACCGAAAACACCGAGGCCAGCGGTGAGAACCGGGGAAACGAATACCTGGCCATCTTTTCGGAGATCGACCTCACGGTGATTGTCACGGTTATCCTGGGATTGCTGGCCCTGCTGTTCACCTTCGACGCGGTTTGCGGCGAGCGCGAAGGAGGGACGCTGAAGCTCGCGATGTCCTACTCGCTCGCCCGCTGGCAACTCCTGTTGGGCAAATACCTCGGAGCCCTGGTCACCCTGCTGATTCCCACGGCAATGGCCTGCATCGCCTCCCTGCTGGTGATCGGGTTTGTCGCCAACGTGCATTTCGGTGGGCCGGAATTGGCGCGCATCGCGCCGATTTTCGTTCTCTACGCCGTCTATCTCTCGCTCCTGCTGCTGGTGGGCTTGGTGATCTCGGGTTTCGTTCAGCGGTCTTCCATCGCCCTGGTACTTTCCGCGTTCGTGTGGTTCTTCTTTGTGGCCATCGTTCCCAACCTGGCGACGATGGTTCCCGACTTTGTCGGCGACCGCGGGCGCGTCTATCAGACGGCGACGGAGGGGTTGCGACAAGCCGACCGAGATTTGGAGAGCGCCCTCCGGGGGATCCCTGACCCGCGAGATTTGGAATCACAGCAGCCGCGTGACCCCATGGCCCTGTACTACTTCGCGGTGAACAATAACGGCGGCGGGCTGACGGCGTATGCGTGCCGGATCGGAGACGCCAAATACTACGAGCGGCTGCGCCACTACTTCGGCGAACAGCTCATTCCGCTGGCCCTGAAATTCGCCTCGCGGCGCGCCGAAGTCTGGCGGCAGTACGTCCGTTACCGGGAGCGGCAGGCCGCGATGGCCCGCGGACTGTCGTTCCTGTCGCCCGGCGCCGCGCTCTCCAACTCCGCGGCGTTCCTGGGGGGAACGTCGGATGCCGATTACGAACATTTCATCGCGCTTGCCACGCAATACCGGAACGCCTTCCTCAACTATCTTCGCGGCAAGGGAGCGTTTGATTCCCGGCGCTGGTTCACCGAGGACCCGCCGGGCGTGGACCACTCCTGGCCTACACTGTTGCTGGGGAAAACCGCCGATGAAATGGCCGCCACGGGACAGAACCCGGAAGATGTCATCAACCGAATAGTGAACGATCCCGAGACCTGGGCGAAGATGGAGCAGATGGATAAAGATATGCGCGCGCGCTCCGACTGGAATCTGTCGCCGGGTGACCTCCCGGGCTTCACATACCGGCGGTTGACCACCGGCGCCGTGTTGGTGCACGCCTGGCCGGAGATCGGTTACCTGCTGCTGCTCAACCTGATTCTGTTTCTGGTGGCTTATGTGCGCTTTCTGCGCTACGACGTGAGGTAGGAAAGGAGCCAGGAGTCTGGAGTCAGGAGCCAGAAGAGAAACGGTCACGATCCGTGGCCAGTCGGCCCTCTCTGACAATTGGCAACGGACCACGGACAAAGGACACCTTCCATGGGTCACATTTTCCGCCGCGAGCTTCTCGACCAACTGACGAGTTTCAAATTCGCCGCCGGGCTCCTCATCGTGCTGGTGCTGTTTGCGGTGAACGGGCTGGTCTTCGCCCTCCGCTACAAGGCGGAGACCATCGAATACCGCCAAGTCCAGCAACGTTGGGAGGAAGAGCTGGCCCGTCGCCAAAACCTCGACAATCTGCCCAACCAGGATTTCATGGTCCTGAAGACTCCATTGAAGACCGCCTTTGTGGCCTCCGGCGGGCAGACCCGCCTCCCGAATGCCTACCGGTTCAACATCCGTATCTGGGGCGCGCAGCCGGGTACTTTCCGCGCTTTCAGCCAGAACGCTCTGATCGAATCCTACAAGGCGCTGGACTGGTCCTTCCTGGTCGGCACGGCCTTCTCGCTCCTCGCCCTGGTCTTTGCGTATGACTCGATCAGCGGCGAAAAGGCCAGCGGCACGCTGAAGCTCCTCCAAACGTACAATGTTTCGCGGGGCTCCACCCTTTTCGGCAAGTTCCTGGCGAACCTGACGGTCCTGCTGCTGGCGCTCACGGCCGGCATGCTGCTCTCCCTGCTCCTGCTGCTTCTCGTCGGGCAAATCGCGTTGGGCGGCGCGGAATGGGTGCGCGTGGGGCTCTTTCTCGTTCTGGCGGCCTTCTACATCGCGCTCTTTCTGGGTCTGGGGCTGCTTCTGTCCACCCTGACCCATCGGCCGACCGCCACGATGGTTTTGGGGGTCATGCTCTGGGTGATTTCGATCATCGTCATCCCCGGCGTGGGGACTCTGCTGATCCAGAAAATCCAGAAGCTGCCGACCGCAAATGAAGTGGGGGAGCGTGCAGGTCGAGTGTGGGACCAAGTCAACAATGAGTACGAAGGCAAGAGCTCTGTCTGGCGGGGGCGCGACATGGGGAAGGCGGACAATTACCAGTTTGAGAAGGTTTCCACGGTTGCGCAAAATAAACGCAAGCGCCTCCAGGAGGAAATCTGGGACGATTACCTGCGCCAGAAGTTTCAGCAGGCCCGGCTGGTCCGCCGCATCTCCTCGATCTCTCCCACCGGAATGTTCGAAACCGGGGCCGAGTCGCTGAACGGCGCGGGGGTGCTGCGCGAGGAGACGCTCGTCACCCAGTCGCGCCAGTACCGCAGTGTTCTGGTGGAATGGATTCGCCAGCGTGACCTCGCGGACTCCGCGAGCCCTCACCTGTTCTTTCAGCCTGGCTATCTTTCCCAACGTCCGCTCGAAGCCTCCAGCGTCCCGCGCTACGAGTTCCGGGAGGCCACGGCCGCCGAAGGACTTCGGGATTCCCTGTGGCGCGTCATCCTGCTGGCGGGAGAGACGTTTGTGATACTCTTCGCGGGCATCGTGGCTTTTCAACGCTACGACGTGAGGTGAAAGGAGGGCAGACCAGCGTGATCGCCTGCGGAGATGGCAAGGGAACGAATCCGCCCGCTGCAATGAATTGCGTTGGGATGCGCGGAATCCTGAGATAATATGCCTCGCATTAACAGCCTGGGTACTTTACGTCCGGATGGGAATCTGGCGGAGGCCACTTTGCGAAAGGCTCTCCTCATCTCGATTTTGTTGGCGCTCCTGGCCGGCGCGCCGGCCGTGCGGGCCCAGGGTCAGGGCGGGGGCTCGAGTGGGCCTTCCGCCAATACGGAGGCGCAGCGCCTGCTGGAGCTGAAGCGGCTGGAGCTCGCCCTGAATGATTCACGGGCCAAGCGCGATCGCGCCAAGCTGCTCTACGACCAGGGGCTCGGCGCCCAGGCCGACTACGATGCCGCCGAAATCAATTTCCGCCAGGCGCAGGTTGATTTTCAGCAGGCCTTCCTCCGCCTCTTTGCCGATACGCCGCGTCTCGATATCGCGTCGGCCATCAAATACCAACGTCCCGACGGATCGAAGCTTGTCCGCGTGGCGGTGAAAAATACTTCCGGGGTCGTCCTCGACTACAAGATGTTCGGGATCTCCGCCGACGACGTCCAGCTACCCGACCAGTTTAAGATGCGCGAACTCACCGACATCCGGGTCTCATTGAAGGAAACCACGGGAGGCGCGACCACGGGTGCCGCGGGCGGGACGGGTGCAGTGATTTCAAGCCCCTACTCCGCGTACATTCCCAAACTTGAAGTGGGCGAGCAGCGGACGCTGGAGTTCGGCCTGCTTAAGGACGTGGACGCACTGGTGGTGGGGCTCTATTACAACGGCCGGGAGGAAGACCGGCAGATCTATCTCGAGAAGGACCCCTCGGCCAATATCGTGAGTATGAGTTCGGAGGAGGTTTCGCTCGAAGCTGACCTGGGCGGCCAAGCGATTTTCAACCTGCGCCTCGAGCAATTCACCAAGTCGGCGAACCCGTTTGCCCTGATCACCCTCAACCTGCCACAGCAAATCGCCCGCGACTTCGTCGACCCCGCATCAAGCGCCCGGCTCTTCCAGGTCCGATTTCCCGAAGGGGTCACCAGCCAGAAGCTGCAACTCAAAATCTACCTGCCCGACAAGGTGGACGAGCGCGTGGTCCTCGACCAACCGCTCACCTTCTGGGCGCTGGTGATGGACGCCCAGCAGGCCGGCCAACTGGATTCCGCGAAGGCCTACACCGAGGCTCAGGTGGAGGCGTTCAAGTGCGGCAAGGTCCGATTGCAGCTCATCCCCCGCGGCGTGGGGAAGATCGAAGTCTCGGCGCCCAGCCTTTACCAGGAAATCCGCGTCGGCGAGCAAGTGGACCTCAACCTCACGGTGAAGAATACCGGGACGCGGGTCGTGCATAATATTCACGTCTCCACCGAGAATCCCCTGAACTGGCGGACCGCGCTCACCCCGGAGACGGTGGCGAAGCTCGAACCTAACCAGGAGGAGATCGTTCACGTCAAAATCATGCCGCCCTCCGACGTCGGCGTGGGCGACTACGAGGTGAAGATCAAGACCGACGCGATCTCCAACAACCGCAAAGTGCCCACGCAGGACCAGTCGGACCGCATCCACGTGATGGCGCCGCCGAACGTGTT
>DATKYV010000173.1:0-3121 GCA_035528275.1 Terriglobia bacterium
AACGTGGTCTTCACCAATCCCAAGGGTTATGAGGAGCGAGTCAACCTGGCGGGGACCTGCGCGGTGAAGCTGGGGATTGAATTCCCGGCTCTGGTAGATGGGATTGAAAACACTGCGGAAGTTGCCTATACCGGCTGGCCCGACCGATTGTACGTCATCGACCGCGACCGCCGCATCGCCCACAAAAGCCAGGCTGGCCCTTTCGGCTTCAAGCCCGACGAAGTCGCCGCCACGTTGCGGCGCCTCGTCCCTGAACAACCCAGCCACCAAGTTCACACTCCCGCAGCTTTGCGGTAGCGCGCCATGTGTTCCTGGAGCTCGGAATTATTGGGATCGAGTTCCAGCGCCCGGGTCTGGACTTTCACCGCCTCCTGGAAATTGCCATTGACGTAGTGAGCCTCCGCCAGTGTGTCGACGAAGGATGCTTCTTTGCCTCCGCTCAGGTCCACGGCGCGACGCGCGTGCTCCAGCGCCTTGACCGGGTCGCGGAACTTCTGGTCCTCGCTCGTGGCCAGCAGCCAGGCGAGGTTGTTGTGGGTGATCGCGTCCTTGGGGTCCATCCGCAAAGCTTGCTCGTAGTGCTCGATGGCATCCGCGTAAATCTTCTGCTCAGCGTAGAGGTCGGCGAGCAGCCGCTGGCCTTCGGCCGTCTGCGGATTCTCTCCCAGGAGCTTCTCGAAGGTCTGGCGCGATTTCGTCAAGTCACCCTTCCGCCGATAAGCGAGAGCCAGGCCCAGTTGCGCGCGCGGCGAAGCGGGGCTGAGCCGGGCCGCCTCTTCGTACTCGCGGATCGCGTCATCCGTACGTTCCTGCTCCAGGTAATACTGGCCCAATTGTTCATGAGGGCGCTCATCGCCGGGCAGCACGCGCATGGCTTCCCGGATTCTTTCCAGCGCCTGATCGTCTTTCCCCGCGGCGCGCAGGCGCGTGCTTTCCTGCAGCAAGCGAGCGACCTCGGTGGAAGTTCGGTAATGGTCGATGGTGGCGCCCATCGCCAAGGCCACGACCAACGCCGGGACAATCGCCATCGCCTGCGACGGCTTTTCGGCGACGGCGCCGGGAATCCAATCCACTGCGGGCGGGATAATCAGCGCGCCGAGCAGCAATCCCGTCCCCAAGCCGCCCAGGTGCCCCCAGTTATCGATTCCCCGAATGGAGTATCCGAGGATCAGGTTCAAGATGATGAAGGGAATGATGCCGGTCCCAAAGGCGCGCGCCCAGCGGGGCGAGACCGATTCGCGGTGCAGAAACGCGGTCGCCACCATGGCGCCGGCGATGCCGAAGATGGCGCCGGAGGCCCCGGCGGCGACGTTGGCCGACATGGTCATGGAAAGCAACGAGCTTCCGATGCCGCTCCCCACGTAGATGAGCGCGAATCGTCCGTAGCCGTGGACCCTCTCCAGGATTCGGCCCAGCAAGAACAGCGCGTAGCCATTAATCAAGAGATGCCAGATGCCGATATGCAGGAACATCGGCATCACGGCGCGCCAGTATTCTCCCCGGTGGAAATACGGGCCGTAAGAAGCACCGAAGCTAAGTAACACTTCGGGATTCTTGGAGCCGCCGGCGAGCTCCATGAGGAGGAAAATGAGGGCGTTCAAAACAAGAAGGATGATGGTAGCAATTGCCCAGCGCCGGCGCGGGGCAATGCGCAGCAGGGTTGAGGGTTCGGGGAGGGTGATGGGGCTGTCTGACATCCTTACTTTTTGAGTGGGTGTTGTGCTGTCTGCCTCAGCGCCTCACCGGTCACCAACCTCCTGGTAGTAGCTTTCGCCCGCGCAGCTTCGGCAGAGGGTGCGGCCGTTGACGCGGCGTTCGCGTCCATCGTTCACTCCCTCACCACATTGCTCGCAGGCCACGCGGGAGCGCGGCCGGCCGGGCAGGTCTTCCGGCTTCAGGTCAACGCGCACCGCGCTCAGCGTAAAGAGCTCGGCGTCGCCCATCACCTTGTAGGCCTCGAGCTGCTGCTTGGACGGGTCCGCCAGCTCGGGAAACATCGCCTTGGCCTTGGCGCGTGAATCGTCACGAGCCACCACGCGCACCGCGCGCTGCGTTTCCAGGTCCACAAACGTCGCCGCTACCTTGCCGTAATCGAAGTACTTGAGCGAGCGTTTCCCCAGCCGGCAACCGGTGACCAGGCTCACGGCGTCCGTGGCGCAGCGGTCGATCTCGACAAACGTCACCAGCCGCTTGCGGTGTTTGACGGGATCGTCGATACCCAGCTCTCTCAATCCCAGCATGGCCATGCGCACGCCCAGCACCTGCCCGGGACACATGTGGCCGTGATTCTGTGCGGCCAGGACGAGATACTCTTCGAGTGATTTCATACTGTTTTTCTTTGCCCCGACGGCCTGGTTCGCGCGCGCTGCACTGCGGTCAGGCGAGGCTCATTCTTAGGAAGCATGAATCTCACCGTCACCGGGAATTGCGCGACCACCGGCTTCCAATCGAGAAGAAAGCGCCGGTAGCGCCAGTGCTCTTTCACAGTTTTCACGGCCGCTTCCTGAAGCTCCTTCGGACCCAGCACGGGCTTCACCGCGCAGATTGTCCCCTCGCGGTCCACTGTGACGAGCAGCACCACGGCACGCACTCTCGCCAGCTCGGGAACGTCAGCGGGAAGCACCAGGTCCTTCTTCGAGAGCAGGTGCGATTCCGCCGTCCGCTCGTCCATCAGGACGGTGGGCTCTTCAGAGCACTGCGCCGCCACGGAGCGTGGCATTCCGAGAACGCACACGAAGATCAAAGGAGAAGCGCACTGTCTCCACAAAGCCATTGCCTTTCGCACTCCGCGGCCGCGTTCAAATGCCTTCCGTTTCATCAGCCGCCCCAATAGAAATTATACCACCGCGATTGTCGCGGGGGTTCTGTAGCGGCGGTCTACCTGTCCCGATGCTCTTGGTCGGGTTGGCCGCCGGGAAGACCGGCGCTCGGCGAGCGCCGCTACAGCAAAAGGGCCGTCGCAATAAGATGCCATTCTCGTCAGACAACGCGGATACAGGCAGGTCGGTGGGGGTCGAGGCGCTTCAAGCCGGCGCGATACGCCTCATCCAGGGCCTTTTCGTATTCGGAGGGAAGCACGCGACGGTTGATTTCCGTATATTCGCTGCGCGAGACTTTGCCC
>DATKYV010000174.1:0-10528 GCA_035528275.1 Terriglobia bacterium
TGGACCTTGGGGTCCGCTACGAGTACTTCCCCTTGATCACCCGCGATGGGCTCATCAAGTTCGAGCAGTACGACCCCGCCACCAACGAAACGCTGCTGGGTGGGGTGGGGGGCAACTCGACTCACCTGGGAGCCACAGCGAGCAAGAAGCTCTTCAGTCCCAGGATTGGGCTGGCATACAGAATCAGCGACAAGATGGTGGTCCGAGCCGGGTACGGCATCTCGAACGATTCGCTGCCTCTGGAACGGCCACTGCGGGGCTTCTACCCGTTGTCGATAGGAGCGGCTAACGTGGTGCCAGAGACGGATGTCAGCCGCTGGCAGCCGTTGGCCAGCTTCTCGGACGGCATCCCTCTGCTCGCGGATCCCGACATCTCCGGAGGTTCCGTCATTGCACCCAACACCGTGGACGTCGCGACTATCGCCCCGGGTGAATTCAAACGCGGGTACGTGCAGTCCTGGAACTTCTTCATCGAGCGCCACCTGCCCGGCGAGATGCTGCTGAATGTCGGATACGTGGGCAACCACTTCGTCCACATGATGAACGGCAGAAACCTCAACCCTGCAACCCTCGGAGGTGGATCTGACAGCCAGCCGCTCTATGCTGCGTTCCAACGGACGGCTGGCACCTACGCCTTCCAGGGCTACCTCGACACCCACTACAATTCACTCCAGGTCTCGCTCAATCGCCGCTACTCAAATGGGCTCTTCCTCCAGGGGGCCTATACCTACTCGAAGGCTATCGGCTATACCAACGACAACAGTTGGCAGAATGCGTTGGATTTCACCTGTCCCCCGTCTCCCGAAATGCCGGACGGGTGCCAGTCCCACAACCGCCGTACACTGGGTTTCGACCGCACACACGTGCTCAAGATGGCGTACGTGTACGAACTGCCCTTTGGGACAGGCAAGAAGTGGGGCAACACCGACAAGGTTGCCCGGGCGATTCTGGGCGGCTGGCAGATCAACGGTGTTTTCAGCGCCTGGAATGGTCCGCCGCTTAACCCGGCGTACGATGCCAGCCGGCTGCACACTCCAGGGAGCCAACAGTCACCAGACCGTGCGGAGGGAGTGCCACTCGATTCCGGTTTCCCCGCCACCTGCCCCCAGGGAGCGGGACCGGGTCAATGCTGGTTCAACCCTCTAGCTTTCACCCCGGTCCTGGACGACGACCGGTTCGGCGACGTGGGCAGGGGCCTCTCCTGGCTCAGGGGTCCAGGCTTGGTCCAGATGGATATGAGCCTGTTCCGCAACTTCAAGCTCACGGAGCGCTTCACATTGGAAATGCGACTGGAGGCGCAGAACTTGACCAATTCGCCTCACTTTTATCCCCCCGGCAACGCCAGCGACATCAACCGCGCTGGCAATACCACTTGCACGGACGTCCTCGGCGAATGCGGAGGAACTTTCGCCCAAATCACCCAAGGGTTCGGCGAGCGGTATGTACAGATAGGGGCGAAGCTCAAGTTTTGACGCTAAAGGTTGTTGTAGGGGCGTATCGCCATGCGCCCCTACTCGCTATCGCCACAGCGCACACCAACACATCCCTGTGGCGGCTAGTCAAGGAAAAGAACAGACTGTTCGTTAAAGCGGGCGCGTTCCTTGCGCCCGCTTTTCTTTAGGCGGGAGGTGTTCTCACCTCGCTAACCCCTCGGCTTGGATGGCCGGGCGGGACTCTCTTCGAACTTCAGGCGGTATTGCTGGCAGAGCGCATCGCTCTGCGCGCAGACGCTTTGAAATTCGCGCCGCGCGCTCTGCCGATCTCCCAGGTTGAGGTAGGCAAAGGCAAGGCTCAGGCGCGCCTCAACGAGGTTCGGCTTCATCTTCAACGCCTTCTGGTAATGGTCAACCGCCTCCTTGAACCGGCCGACATTGGCCAGGGCCGTTCCCAGGTAGTGTTCCAGCCGCGCGTCCGGCAAAAGGAGTTCTTCGGCGCGGCTCAAGGGGCCGAGGGCTTCCTGGTAGCGCTTGAGATCAACCAGCGTGATGCCCAGGTCCTGCTGGAAATACCCCACGGACGGCATCGCTTCGGCGGCCTTGCGGAAGAAGCGATAAGCTTCCTCGTGGTTTCCCTCCCGTCGCGCAACTTGCCCCAGGGCGTAAACGGCCTGGTAGTTGCGAGGGTATTCGTGGACGACGAGTTCGAGCACGGGCCTCGCCTGCTCGACTTCGCCCTCGGACAGGTAGGCACGCGCCAGTCCCATGAGCGCGCGCTCGAACGTGGGATTGAGCTTTAAGCACGCCAGGTAGCTCCGTTTGGCTTCACTCCAACGTCTGAGTTGCGAAAGATTCTCACCCTGCAAGTAAGGAATCACGAAAAGCTCCGGCTCTTCGCGCGCCAGTGGCTCCAGGACCCGATTGGACTCCTCGGAGCGTCCCGCCTCGTTCAGAGCTTGCGCGCGCAGAACCCCCTTGAACACCTTGAGCCGGTCCTTGGGGTCAATGAGCGGCCCCGCCGAAGCAGGCCGCACCGAGGCTGAGTAGGCCACGTAACCCAGGGATTTGAGCTTCTCGACGGTTTCCGGAGGCAGCGGCGGCGCCGTCGCCGCGGGCTGAGTTGAAGCATAGCGCCGTTCGATGCCGATCAGTTGCTCACGCAGCGCTGCGGCGAGCGACCGACGCTCGGCGTGAACGTTATGGAGCTCCTCGGGATCCTTGAGAAGGTCATAAAGCTCGGGGCGCGGCGCCTGGATGTACTTGAAACGGTCGCTGATGATGGCGTGCAGCTCACTCCAGCCGAAAGAATCGCGCGGATAGTACGTCTCGGCATAAACAGGGCGCTCACGGCCTGCGCCTTTTCCCAGGATGTCCGAGGCGAGACTCATCCCCTGAAACTGCCGGCTCAGCGGATCGCGAAGGTGCACCAGCTCGAAGAGCGTGGGTGCGACATCGATAGTCGCCACAAGGCGCTGGACTACGCGCGGCGCGCCCATCCCGCGCGGCAGCTTGAAAATCAGGGGGACGTGGAGGGTCGAGTCGTAAATGAAGAAACCATGCTCGTCTTCGCCGTGTTCGCCCAGAGATTCGCCGTGATCGCTCATCAGGACAATAAGGGTACGATCGTAGAGGGCGTTCTTGCGCAGATACTCAAAGAGCCGGGCCAGTTGGCTGTCCGCGTAGGCGATTTCGCCATCGTACAGGTGACCGGCATATTGGCTGCGGAAAGGCTCCGGCGGGTCATAAGGGACGTGGGGATCGTAGAGGTGCAGCCAAACAAAAAAAGGGGGCGCGGTGCTCCCGCCCTTCCGCCGGGCTTGGAACCAAGCCAGCAGGAGGTCGACGGTTTCTTCGGCGCGACGCTCGATGCCTCCGGGATTGCGGGCTTCGACCTGCCGCAAACCGAAGTGGTCGTCGTACGTCTGAAACCCGCGATTGAATCCCCAGCTCGATTCCAGCACGGTCGAGCTCACGAAGGCCGCCGTATCGTATCCGTGACGTCGGAAGGCTTCGGCGAGCACGCCAACGTTTTTGGAAAGCGCACCGCTAATGAAGTCCCGCACGCCGTTGTACATGGGGTAGGTCCCGGTGAGGATCACGGCGTGAGAAGGCGGGGTGGTAGGGACCTGCGCCAAGGCGCGGTCGAAGCGCACACCTTGCACCGCCAGCGCGTCCATGGCGGGAGTCCGAACTCGACGCGCCCCGTAGCTGCTCAGCCGGTCCGCGCGCAGCGTGTCCACCGTGATCAGCAGGACGGGCGTGGGCCTGGGAGGGCGGCCGGAATTACTCTGGGATAGGCCGGTGGAGGCACAGAGGCCCAGGAGAAAGGTAGCCAAGACGGTCCGGTATTTCGGGAATCGATTCACGGGATAATGCCTTTTCAAGACGACGAATTCGTCGGTCGCGCCCGGTACTTGGTCCGGTGCGTGCTCAGCTCGCCCGCCAATCCTGCCTTCAGCTCATGACGCGCGGGACGGCCCCGATACTCCACCATTTTAACTCTCAGAAGCGAAAATGGAAGTTGTTCTCCATCCACGCGCTCAAACCAAACTCGAGCTGGTATCTCTATTTGGCCTTGATAGCTTACGCAGCCGGGTGACATTCTGCCCGGCGGGCCGGAGATCCCAACACCGGCCTGGGTCGCTGTGGTTTCTTTGGAGAGACTCACCATCAACCGATATTTAGAGACTGTCGGAACACCTTGCGTATTGCCAGTGACCCAGCCAGCGTGCTAAAAGTTGTCGCTGAGAGACCAGCATGAAGTTCTATCGCGAACTGCTCCGAGCCTTTGCCTTCCTTCTACTGTCTTGTTCGCTGCTTGCTCAGTCATCCGACCTGGCACTGAAGTCGCATCGCGCCAAGGAGCTGTTGGAGGCGGGGAAGGCGGAAGAAGCCATCCCAATCTACCGTGAGCTGGTGCAAGCCCTGCCGAACAACCCGGGCTTGATGATGAATTTAGGCTTGGCGCTGGACATGGCCGGGCGCAAGCGCGAGGCGGTGCGCGAATATGAAAGGGTGCTGAAGCTCGACCCGCAACATGTGCCGGCGCTGCTGCTTCTGGGAACAGCTTACGTCGAGCTGGGCGAGCCGGCGAAGGCGGTCCCGCCGCTCGAAAAAGTTCTCCGCGCCCAGCCCGGCAACCTGGATGCCCAGGAGGTGCTGGGCGAGGCGCTCTTCGCGCTCGGGCGGCCCGGGGAGGCCGCGAAGCACTTTCGAAGCCTGGCGGAGCGGGATGAGGGCAGTGCGAACGTCTGGTACGGCCTGGGGCTCAGCTACGAACGGCTCGCACAAATCAATTTCGCGGAACTCGAAAAGGTCGCACTGGGGTCCGCCTACTGGCTCGAGCTGGTGGCTGAGTCCCGCCTCAAACTGAATCAGTATAACAGCGCCTTCTTCTTCTACCGGGAGGCCCTGGCGAAGATGCCTTCCCTGCGAGGCGTCCACGCGGGGTTGGCGGAGATCTACCGCAAAACGAATCATCCGGACTGGGCTGCCGTTGAGGAAGAGAAGGAGCGGGCGATGCCGCCGCTGGACTGCCGCGCGCAGAAGCTCGAATGCGGTTTTCAGGAAGGCCGATACCTGGAGCTGGTGGCGTTGTCGGAAAGCCTAAAGACCCCGCAGTCGTATTACTGGCGGACTCGCGCTTTCAATCAACTGGCGCTGGAGTCCTTCTCCCGTCTTGGTCAGCTTCCCCCCTCCGCTGAAATGTACGAGTTAATAGCCAAAATAGAATCCAGCCGGAGGCAGTACGTCGAATCTGTCCGAGAGTGGCGAGAGGCACTGAAGCTTTCGCCCGGCCAACCACATCTCCAGGAGGGACTGGCGATCGCGCTGTATCAATCCGGGGACCTGCAAGGAGCTCGGGCCATCTTCGAGGACCTTCTCAAGCGCCAACCGGAGTCCCCGGAACTGAACTATATGATGGGTGACACGCTCCTGAACTCCCAGCAGCCGCAAGAGGCCGTGGTGTACCTGAAGAAGGCTGTGACGCTGGCGCCGGGCATGGTCGCCGCCCACGGCTCACTGGCTCGAACGTACCTGGCGCTCGGAGAGGCTGAGAAGGCCATTCCTCACTTGAAGGCGGCTCTACCCATCGACGCAGACGGCAGCTTGCATTATCAGTTGGGCCGCGCCTACCAGGCGCACGGTGAGTTGGCGCTTGCCCGGGAAATGCTCAAGAAGTATCGGGACATCCACCAAGCTCAGGAAGATGAAAACAAGACGGTGGAGAAAGAGGTTGAGATTACACCCCCCTGAGCGGGCCATCGGCTCATCGGAAGATTGCGTGATTTAGCGATTTGGCGATTGGGTCATCTGTCCGTAGGGCGCGGTTGGAACTGAGATGTTGAATCGCTGGGTTCGTGAAGGGTTCCAGCATTCATCACTCCTGGTTCTTCGACCATGCATTCTCCTGATTTGTGTCACCTGACCCCGGCGTTTCTTACTTGTCCGGCTCCCGGACCCGCAAAATCTGATCGGCCTTCACGTCTTTAAGGACCTGCGTGATTCCGCTGGGCCACTGGATTTCGATCGCAGCGATCTTTTCCGTTTTCCCCAACCCGAAGTGCACGCCGGAATAACTCGAGGAAGCGTAACCCACCGCAGTGGTCATGTGGTTCACCTGCTCGCCGATCCGGACGCGCGCGCCGATCCCATCCCGATTGCTCCTGGTTCCGACCAGCTTGAGGGTGATCCAGTGGTTGTCGTCAGGGCTCACGTTCTCCCAGAGTTCGGCAGGCTCGCGCAGAGCCGACACCACCACATCGATCTTGCCGTCATTGTTGAAGTCCGCGAAGGCGCAGCCGCGATGCGCCGCTGGCGCCTGAAAGCTTTCCCCGGCGTCCGTCGAGACGTCGCGAAACGTTTCGTCGCCCTGATTGGCAATGATGCTGTTGGGCTGGCGGTATTCCGTGGCCTTGAAGAGTCGAACGTTGTCGTCGGCATGAGAATTGGCCGTGAAGAGGTCCTTCCAGCCGTCGTTATTGAAATCGAAGACCCCCAGGCCCCAGCCGCTTCTGTGCACGCTGACGGGGCCAAGCCCGCTGGGATATGTCACATCCTGCATCCACCCGTCCCCTCGATTGCGGAAGAGCGGCCAAGTGTCTCCTTCCAGAGCGGTCACGAACACATCGGGGAGACCATCGTTGTCGTAATCGCGAAAATCCGCCCCCATGCTGGAGATGGGCTTCCCGCCGTCCAGCAGGGCTGCTCCCGTTTCGAGACCCACCTCTTCAAACGTCCCGTTGCCGCGATTGTGGAACAGGAAATTGGCCTGGTTATCGTTCGTGACATACGCGTCCATGAAGCCGTCGCCGTCGTAGTCGGCAAAGGCAAGCCCCATACCCCGGCCCTGGAATTTGGCAATCCCTGATTGTTCGGAAACGTCTTCGAACGTCCCGTCCCCGCGGTTGTGATAGAGCGTGTTGGTCAATCCTTCGAAGTACATGGGGTGGCAGTACACCCGGATATTGCGCGCCGCATCCCCGCAGAAGCGATCATATTCCGGCGTCCACTTGGCATAATCCACCACCAAGAGGTCGAGATAGCCGTCGTTGTCATAGTCGAACCAGCCGCCCGCCACGGACCACTTGTCGCTCTTGATGCCAGCCTTCTCGGTGACGTCCTCAAATCTGCCGTTGCCCAGGTTGTGATAGAGAACGTTGTGGTACACACCTGCCACGAAGAGGTCGACATGACCATCATTGTCGTAGTCGCCGGCGCCGGCGCCCATGGAATAGCCGGCACTCGCCACGCCCGCTTCCTGCGTGATGTCCTTGAACTTCATTCCTCCCTCGTTGCGGTAGAGCCGGTTGTAGAACTTGGGAGAGTTTTTCTCGAGCGAAGGTAAGGCGGCCCCGTTGGCGAAGAAAATATCCGTCAGACCGTCGCCATCGTAGTCAAAGGCGGCGACTCCGCCCGTCATCGTCTCGATCATGTGCCTTCGGGGCGTAGGGCCATTCTCGAGCACGAAATCCAGCCCTCCGGCTGCGGCGACGTTGCGAAATCGGATGGGAGTGAGCGGATGGGAAACCTTCGTGGCAGAGCTAGAAATCCACCCTGTGGTGAAGCAGCAGAGCAGGAGGCCGGTAACAAGAACACCGACAGGCAATCGGGACATGGGACAGCATACAAATCGTACGACAAGCACCTTCGATATTGGCATTGAAGACAAAGCGGTGTCAATGACCTGCAAGCGCCTTTCCTTCGGCGCGGCCTGGTCTTTGTCCCGGCGGGCTCCGCGGCGTTCCACTTCTATGGCGGCAACCGCCTTGGCGACGACCCCTTTCCGAATTGGCTGATTGCGCTGAACGCGGAAACGGGCGAGCGCGTCTGGTATTGACCTGCCCCCTGTTGTTATACCACTCCCTGTGTAAGTCCTTGTGCGGTTTCTGCCGGGTGGAGCGGAACGGAACCCGGTAGAAACGACAGAATCGCTTCCGGTGCTGGCGCCCGGTACGCCAACGCGCTGTGCGGCCGCGGGCGGATTACTCCCCATAAACGCCCTAGTGTTGACTGAGGTTCCCCAACTCCTGGATCGTCGCCGACTCGGAAACTATCCCAGCGCCTTGCGGCTCTTCCTCTGACGTCGGCGGTCACTTGGCCGTGAAGTCGGCTTCCCGGGAACTGACCCACCACGCAGGAATCCTTATAGTTGCCCAGACGGTTTTTTTAGCCCAGGGTAAAAAGCAAGGTAAAAATGAGTAGGCATTGTTGTTTCGTCTCAACAGGTTGGACTTCAAAAACACATAACTGACAGTCATGAGGTCGAGGGTTCGAACCTCTCCACGTCCACCAATCTAACCCACTGAAAACAGGCAAGGGCGAAGTCAAAATTGCCGACAAAGCCGGGTTTCCTGGGGTCAAAAGCAGCTTTGTGGAAGTGGGGACTTAATTGACCCTTCTTGTCTCTGGGGGTGGTGCGGAGCGCGCTTGCTCTTCCCTGCGGCTCAGTACGTCCTCCGCTGCGCATCGCACAACATGACTGAGTTCGTTCCCCGTCAGGGGAGGCACGATGAAGTCAAACGCACCGCCGACAATGGCCTCCAGGTAGAGCCGGACATCCACCAAGCGCGCCACCACGACCACATTTACGGGCTTTTGTGCCTCAGCCGCGAGCTTCACTACGTCCGCCCAATTGCCGCCGGGCAGTGCGCTCTCGGCAAAAACCAAGTGTGGTGGGTTCGGCCCCATCAGCAGGGGCAGTGCCTCCTGATAATTCCCCATCCATCGGACCTGCAAGGACTGCCCTTCCAAAGCCAGTGTCAGCGGGCCCACAGAGTCCGCAGGTTCGTGCAACAGCAGGGTGGAGATTTGGTCCTTCATCGGGTACCTTTCTGTCCCGGAGGCCGATACCTGGGGTTCTCATCGCAATAAGAATGCTGGCGCGGCGCCGCTGATTCAAGAGAGTGATCCGGCACCATTGCCCTTTCTCCCGGAGGTCGTTTTGAGTGGATAGTGCAGGGCTCGGTATGCGTGGATATCCTGTTCTCCGACACGCAAGTGGCTTTCTGCGTGCGACTCGTGTGTTTCTCCTTCCAGCTCTTTCTGCAACCGCGCGAAACAGACGCCTGGGCCATCCTGGAATTTCAAGGAACCCGCGCAAAACGACCCTGATTCGATCTGGACGGTGAATTCACGGCTCTCGCCGGGCGGGTCGATGACGTGAAAAGCATAAATACGAGAACTGATGGAATTATCTAAGCCGACATACTGTATGTGCATGCTAGCATCCTTTCGTGATCTCGGTGAGCGTGGAACAATTACATCCCTCCTGAGCAATCGGTGTGAAGGCTTCGCGCTTGCGTCCTCGTGCCGCATTCACGGGGGGCCGAACCTGAATGACTGTTTACGACCGGTGTCGGAGCGCCGGCTCTGGTACACCAGTCTCCCGATGGTCACCACTTCAATGCGCAGAGCTCGATGGCATGATCGACATGAGGTGGAACCCCGTGCGCGACGCTCAGCCTCCACGTCTCTTCAGGGCGACTTCGTCCTCAACCACCTGGAAGACAGCCTCGGAAACCGTAAGCTTTCGCACCCCCACGCGGTAGAAATACACCATCGTATGATGGCGGTCGCATTCCAAGATCGTGCCCCATCCGTATTTGGAATGCCGAACGTATTGCCCATCCTTCAATTTCATTATTGGCCCAGGATTCTAGTAACGGCCACCGCGATCGGAGCGGCCGTGGGAACCTCTGCCTCCGCCGCCTTGGGATCGGCCGAAGCCTGTGCGCTGGGGCTTCGCCTCATTTACGGTCAACGGCCGGCCGTCCAGAATCTGACCGTTCAAACCGGCGATAGCTCGCTGGACATCTTCGCCCTCCGCCAGTTCGACAAAGCCGAAGCCGCGCGGCGTTCCCGTCAATTTGTCGCGAATCACCACTGCCGACGCAACTTGAAAGCCGGCGTTGATTACGAATTCGTTGAGTTGAGCGTCGCTGATGCTATGCGGAAGGTTACCTACAAAGAGCTTCGAAGCCATTCGATCCTCCATTTGATGGCGGCCTTGGGAGGTCCGCCGGGTTAAGTTCACTGACAAAACTTGCCTGCGCAGGATGCCGCGGTCAGGGCCGCCTTTTCGTGCTAGGGGCGAAAGTTCGGTTTGTTCGCTACCCTCGCCTTTTGTTGCGCGGCCTGGTTCTCATCATCTGCTTTCTTTTGGCGGTCGATTTCTCGTTGGGGAGCTTCTTGCTCGTCCAGCTGGATCGCTTCGACGATAGCCTCCCGGGCCAGGGCATCCAGCCGCTTCGAAAACGCAACCAACCCAAAAGTCGGCTGGTACGAGGAACGGAAGAGGTTGATTGAGTACTGGGAGTCTTCCCAACGCGCGATGACCACCTCACTGTCGTTATAGACCTGGGATGAAGAGAAGATGATTTCGGCCGCAGGCTTTGTGGCAGTTCCGTACTCAGTGGAAATCGCCTCAACCACGTCCTTCGTCGTCAGCCCTTGGGTTTTATACCGATCGTAACTGACCACTATTCGGAAGAGCTCGCCATTGTAGAAGCTGAACAAGATGTTCCCAACCGGGTCCGCTTCAGGTGAAGAACTGAGAGAGAGCTCGGGCTGCCATTTCAGTTCTTGAATCA
>DATKYV010000175.1:0-3114 GCA_035528275.1 Terriglobia bacterium
GGCGTTGCGGTCGGGATAGATTCTGTCGAGCGCCTCGGCATAGGGACACGGCCCGGTGCCGCGAATCCGGTCAGCTTCGTAGGAGATGTGATCGACACCAATCGAAAGCGTCGGCGAACCGTGCGGATCGATCAGCCACCATACGCCCTCCCGCTGCTCGACGCGGAAGAAGCCCGGCTTTGAATTCTCTGGGCGCATTAAAGCGGCGGGGCCAGCGAAGAAGAACAACAAAAGTCCAGGTATGAATAGTCTTTTCAGAACAAATAGATTTCTCACCTGATTTTCACCTCCCAACCAAGAGAACTAAAAAGCAGCCGCGCCCCGCTTTCGAGGCGCGTGGACTCGACATCCTGAAGACGAATCATGGGCGGAGCAGGATCTTGCCAAAGAAGTCACGGCTCTCCATCTTCTTCTGCGCGGCGGCGGCGTCCTTCAGCGGGAACGCGGAGTCAATCACCGCTTTCAGTTTGCGCTGGGCGATGAATCTCAGCGCATCCATCAGCTCGCCCTTCCCTCCCATGAAAGAACCCAGGATGGTGCGCTGGCGGCCGTACAGATCCCGGATATCGAATTTCGCTTCTGCGCCCGTAGTCGCTCCGCAGGTGACGAGCCGCCCGTAGGTGGCAAGCGATTGGAAGCAATCGTCCCAGACGGCCGGGCCGACGTGCTCGAAAACCACGTCCACGCCGCGCTTGGCGGTGAGGCGCTGCACCTCTTCGGCAATCGACTGCTTCGAGTGATTAATCACCTCGTCCGCCCCCAGGGCCTTCGCCTTCTCGAGCTTTGCGTCGGTACCAGCGGTGGCGATGACGCGCGCGTTCACGAGTTTCGCCACCTGGATGGCGGCGCTGCCCACGCCCGAGCCGGCGCCGATGACGAGCACTTCTTCACCGGGCTTCAATCCGGCCCGCGTAAAGAGCATGTGCCAGGCAGTGATGAAAACCAGCGGCACGGCGGCGGCCTCGTCGAAGCTCAGATCACCGGGAATGGGAACGACGTTCATCTCCGGCACCTTGACGTATTCCGCATAGCCGCCGTCCACCATCACACCCAGAAGCGTGTAACTGCGGCAGGCGCTGTCGAGCCCTTTGAAGCAGGCTTCGCATTGCCCGCAACTCAGCCCCGGGCAGAGCAGGACTCGGTCTCCCCGCTTGACGCGCGCAGCAAGCGACCCGGTTTCCGCCACTTCGCCCGAAACGTCACTGCCCACGATGTGCGGCATGGGCAATTGCCATTTCCGCACGCCCACGCGCAACCAAATGTCGAGATGGTTCAGCGCGCACGCCTTGACCTTCACCAGAACTTCGTTCGCTTGAATCTTCGGATCGGGCGCGTCTTCGTATTTGAGAACTTCCGGCCCGCCGTGCTCGTGAAAACGGACTGCCTTCATTGAGCTCTCCTATTCACAAACTGCATCGCTGCAGCTGGGATTCTACTCCGTCCTATGGGATCACGGGTAGGTACAACTTGTCCAAATGGATTCTCTTCTGTGAGTCTTGCTGCTCGACCGGAGAAGATCACTAAACCACCGACGGTCGTCCATTTCGGCAGTTGATCAGGCGTAGCGGTCCGCGGCGTGCTTCTTGGCCTTGTCTCGCTTGATGAGAGTGATCACGATGATGGCAACCGCCAGGCCGATCGAGCCGAACAGTATCCCCAGAGCCCCGAAGACGGTCTTGAAAATATCTTCGGCGAATCCCTGCCCGATGGCCAGCACGACTTCAGGACCTTCGCGGCCCTCGGAATACTGCGCGGAGAGCTCGTACACCCCCGGACGCTCGATTTGAAAATCGAAAACCGAGACCCCGGACCGGCTTCCCAGCGAATAGGTCGAGTTCATCGCTGAGGGCGAAAGCGCAATTTCGGCTCCCGTATCCATTGAGACCAGGGAACACTCCAGGCCCGAAAGCTCCTGGCCGGTCGAGTAGACCTTGTTTCCCACCACGCTCTGGTGCTCGTAGAAGATGGTGTATTTTCCGGGTTTGGAGAGTGTTAGTTGAGACTTGCCGGGCACAACAACCTGCGTGAGGTTCTCGCCGATGCGGCTGATGTTCTGCCAGAGGAAGACACCGAAATACACGCAACCGGCGACGAAAACCGCGGCAGCAAGGCCATAGTACCAGCGGCCGGGCCCCTCCTCGACTTCGAAATGATTCATAAACCCTCCTTCAACCCGGCCGGCGCCGCCTCTCGCAGGCCCTGCTGAACGGCAGTTGGATGGGCAGGTATTCTAAACCTGGGGAAGCGGGCGACCAAGCGATTGCCAGGATGCGGTTCATTGACAAGGGCGCACCGGGCAGCTAACCTACTCGTCGAGCATCATGGACATCTTCGCAGAAATCGCGCGGCTGAGGAAAGAAGGACGCAAGGCGGCGCTCGCCACCATCATCCAGGTGCAGGGCTCGATCCCAAGCTACGAAAGCTCAAAGATTCTGGTTCGCGACGACGGATCGATTGTCGGCACGGTGGGCGGCGGCTGCGTCGAGGCCGAGGTCTGGTCCGTGGCGCAGGACGTGATGCGCGAGGAGAAGCCGCGCCGCCTGCACTTCAACCTGAACAACAATCCCGAATACGAGAATGGGCTGATCTGCGGGGGCTCGGTCGACATCTTCGTCGAACCCATCCTCGCCGCGCCGACGGTTTATCTCTTTGGCGGCGGACACGTTTCGCTCTATGTTTCGAAGGTCGCGAGCCTGGCGGGCTTCGACACCGTGGTCATCGACGACCGCGAGGCCTTTGCTTCGAAGGAACGCTTCCCCGAAGCTTCCGAAACCCACGCCGGAGCGTGGGAAGAGATCTTTCCCAAACTCAAGATCAACGATTTTTCCTACCTGGTCCTGGTGACGCGCGGCCACAAGGGCGACCTCACCTGCCTGCGCTGGGCTGTGACCACGCCGGCTCGCTACATCGGCATGATCGGCAGCAAGCGCAAGCTCGTGGAGATTTTCAAAGTGCTCGAAGGCGAAGGAGTCCCGGCTGAGAAATTGGAGCGCGTCCATTCGCCCATCGGCCTCGATATCGGCGCCCTGACGCCGGAAGAAATCGCCGTGGCGATTGTGGCAGAGATGATCGCTGTCCGACGCAACGCCACTCCTTCAGTTCCCTCTCTCGCCT
>DATKYV010000176.1:0-4073 GCA_035528275.1 Terriglobia bacterium
TTTTCTGATTTTGCGCATTTCCGAGTCGATTGTCGGGGAACAACCGTATTCCCGGCACTGGCGCCTTTCCCCAGTTCGAGTCTCCAGCCTTCAGTCCCAGGTTTTTCAATTCACCATTCACAATTCACCGTTCCGGTCCCAGCGCAGAGACGCAGAGGGCGCAGAGAAGAACCGTCTCCCGTCTCCTGAGTTCTGTCTCCTGACTCCTATCCGCGCCCATTCCCACGCTAGCACAAGGCAATGAGCCCATGGCGAACAGTGAGAACAGTGAGACAGTTTTTTTCGGTTGGCGTCTTTTCAAGCAGTTGTGGTTGCAGAGCGGTTGGAAGCGCAGTTTCTACGGATGGGTGGTTGTCTCCGGGACCGCAGGGAAGGAAGGTCAGCAGGGACACGGTGCGCCGTGCCCCCACACGTCAGAGAAACGTCCTGTCTAGTCGCCCTCCCAGGCGCCGAGCAGGCGGCGCAGAATCACCAGTTGACCCAGGTGGTAGGCGTTGTGGTCTGCCACGAGCAGGGCCTCGCGGAGAATCGTTTGACCCGTGCCGTGGGGGATGCGCGCGAAGAGATCCGTCGAGGGTTTGGCCACGAGATTCTTCATGGCCTTGAGGTCATTGCGAAAGGCGCGCACGCTCTTGTCCCACGCGGCCTTGCTGGGCGGCGCGTCGCCGCGCGGCCAGTAGCCCGCCGGCCACTCGGGAGAGACGTGCTTGGGATTGCGGCTGAATTCGAGAATATCCCACTGGGCGATCCGCAAATGCTCCAGCAGCCGCCAGGCGGTAAAGGGTTGGCCGCGCGGCTTTGCACCGCGAAGTCTGACAGGCCAGGCCTTAATCGTGGTGTCGAAATCCACGTGCGCGTGCTGGCCGTCGAGCAGGTTCAGCAAATGCTGGCGCAAGGCCCGATCTTCTTTCATGGTTAGCCTCCGCGACCGGGATGACCGTTCCCGCCAGGCGCGCTCGGAGCCAGGTGTTTCGGGTCGGGGCGGCGAGCTGCTGCGCCTGGCACTCCGACCTCCGGCTTCCGACCCGATGAACCCTCCCTGCCTCGTCAGCGCAGCGCCGAAAAGGCAGTGGGAGCGAGGATGGTGTTTGATATGTTCCGCGCCAGCTCCCCGCTGCGGGCCGTCCACTCCTCCGCGATTTTCGACCATTCCGGGCTGACCCGAAATGCCGCCCAAGCCTTCTCTCTTTGTGCTTCGCTTTCAAAGGGAATCAGATACCCCATGTTGGGGATGTTGGGACCGAAAACCGTGTCGGCGTACAGAATCGGATTGATGCCGGTCTTGTGAAAGACGTCGATCTCGCCGGCGGCGAAGCGCCCGTGCATGAACTCGAGTTGCCGGTGGGTGGAGGCCTCATAGAAGCGAAGTTCGTAAATCTTGTTTCCGGCGTCTTCGGGCGGCGTAGCCTTGAGGGGTGGACAGAAATCCGTGGCGCGAAGAAGGACCGTATCGAGGCGGAAGAACGGCGGTCCCGATGATTCGAGTTCGGCAATTGCCGCGCCCCAATCCTTGTCGGCGTGGACTCTGCCCCAGGCTGCTTCCATCTCCGTCAGACTCGGGTAGGTCAGAATTTCAACCACTGCTGGGACGTGCGGGCCCACCTCAACCGTGAAGAATCCCGCCGGCCCGATGCGATGCTTCTGGAGCATGGGCACCGCGTGCTTCTCCAGCCAACCGAGAAGCCGGTTGTTCTGCTCCCCAAAGTGCAGCCGGAAGGTCAGGATTTCAATATAGGGCGCGGTGGCGGGCCCGCCCTCCGCAGCGGTGGAGCGACCCGCCAGAGCTGCGGCAGAAGCGAACGCCGCGGCGGACGTGCCTTTCAGCAAAAAGGACCGGCGACCGAACATGATTGAACCTCCAGGCGAATTTTCAGCCAGAATGACGGGATCATCGCGGCTACCATGGCCCGTTTTCGAGGCACGGTCAAGGGGTTTGTGGCGGGGAGGCGAGGAATGTCTCCGAAAAGGTTATTCTGAGATTGTCGGGGGATATTTACTTATCAGATGAGGTATGCTAGAGTGAGTTAAAACTATGAAGCCCCCTAAATGCCCGTATTGCGGCTCCACGTGGATCACTCGATCACCGAGTGGGAAACACCTGCTTTGCGTGGAGTGCAACCGCATTCAGATGCAGCAATACCCGAGGAAGCCTCGCGGGCGCAAGGCGGCCCAGCGGTCGCCCTCATCCGAGTCGAAACCCAATCGAGACTGACCGGGAAAACCGGCCCGCGTTCTTGCGCTTGAAGGCCGGCACGGCGATGATACGAGCACCCATGAATCACCCGGGGCACTCCTCGAATTTCCGCCCGCCACGCACTGCTGGTGGCTCTTCGCGCCGGTTTCTTTTTCCCCCGACCATGGGCCTCTTGGCGTTGACGCTCCTCATTGCTTCTCCCCTGGAAGCGCAAGGCAATCTTCAATCCTTTGTCGACAACCTGATGAGCGGACGGCGGGGTGCGGCAATTGTTTCGAACCCGGCAAGCGGAGAAGTCCTGGCAGTGTGGAATGCCAAGGTGGTTTTTGGCCGGGCGTTTCCACCGGGGTCGACGGCAAAGGTGGTGGAGGCCGCGGCGCTGCTCGAGGAAGGAAAGGTGAAACCGGCCGAGGGCGTCTACTGCCGTCGCGTTCCCGAGCTGCTGGGCGAGTCCCACCACTGCTCGCACCCCCACGTGGGCTTCGCATTCAATCTCCAGACGGCGCTCGCTTACTCCTGCAACTACTTCTTCTCGGCGATGAGCGTGCGACTTCCGGCTTCTTCTCTCGCCCACTGGTACAGCGTTTTTGGCTTTGGAACTCCGGTAGAAGGCTGGGATTCGAAAGCCAATCCCGGTCGCGTCCGCGTGCCGGAGGATGCCAGGCGGAAGGCGCGGGCGGCTCTTGGAGAGGGGACCGTCCTTGCGACCCCGGCGCAATTGTTGCTGGCCTACTCCGCGGTCGCAACCCGTGGCAAGGTCTTCCGCCTGCGGAAACCGGGCAAGCGCGGGGAAGATCCGCCCCGCCTGCTTCGTGAGCTTGAGCTGAAGCCTGAGACTTTTGACGTTTTGAACGACGGGCTCGAAGAATGTGTTCGCTTGGGAACCTGCCAGGCGGCCGCGGTTTCCGGCATTCGCGTCGCCGGGAAGACCGGGACGGCGACGGCGCTTGACGGTACCGGTGCCACGCACGCTTGGTTCGTTGGGTACGCTCCCGCTGATTCGCCGGAAATAGCCGTCGTGGTTTTCCTCGAGCGCGGCACGGGCGCTCGCGTCGCCGCGCCGCTTGCGGGGGAGATTCTGCGTCACTACTTCCAGTCCCGGGGGCGGAAGCCATGAAGCGGGGATGGCTGGTTATATTCTTCGTTGTCAGTACGGTCGCGCCGGCCAGCGCGCAGGACATACGAGTGGAGCTCTTCTCGAAAAAGCCAGCGCAGTACATCGCCCTGCGCGCCGGGAAAACTGCGGTCAACCTTTGCGCCGCCCCCGGCAAGCAGCCTTGCTTCGAATTGAAGCCCGGTGCTCAAGTGAGCTGCGCCGCCGCCAAGCAGGGCGTTCGGTGCGAGTTGGGCGGCACAAGCAATCATTTTGGCCGGGCGTTCGCCTCATCTCCTTCGCCGTTTCAGCTTGAGGCCGCGCCCGGAGCGTCCGGAGAAGTTCGCGCCGCCGAAATCTCTGCGGGTGGAGGAGGTCTGCGTGCTGTCGTCACCATCGGTCTCGAAACCTACGTTTCGGGAGTGCTGGCGGGCGAAGGCGCCACACTCAACAGCCCGGCGGCGCGCCAGGCGATGGCCGTCGTCGCCCGCACCTGGGCGGTGCGCTCGCGGGGCAGGCATCGCGCCCGCGGGTTTGATTTCTGCTCGCTCACCCATTGCCAGTTCTTCCGCCTCCCGTCGGATGTGGGTGAGGCGGCGATGAAGACCTCGGATTTGGTGTTGAAGTATGAGGGGCAACCGATCGACGCCTACTACAGCGCCCACTGCGGAGGGGTCACTGAAGCCGCGGGCGATGTGTGGCCCGACCGCGCCGCGCCCTACCTGCGGAGCGTTGCGAACCCTTACTGCGCAAGGAGCCCGCACTCCAGTTGGCAGCGCGCGATTC